>CAJVXD010000101.1 GCA_913009675.1 uncultured bacterium
GCCCCATCTGAGAATCTCGAATGTACATGCAAATCCCCCTTTATATCCTCAAGCCCTACAGGCCCTGGAAGCCTGCCCTTTACAGCAGCTTCGAGTTCTCCTCTATCCTCTCTGAGTTCAGGTATAATATATGGGAGCCCGAGTCTTTTATACATCTCCCGCTCGGTCTTTCCTGCAATCCTTGTTTTTCCTTTAAATAGCCCGTATTCATTTAATTTCAGGCCGTGTTTTATTGCCAGCTGGCGCAATTTTATATTGTGGGGCTTGGAGCCGGTAAAATACATCAGGGCGGCCCCATAAGAATGTCTTTCCACTACCCTCACATCTACATGTATGCCGTCTTTTGTTATGACAGAGGATTTGGTAGGACCTTTTACCACTATGTCCTTTACATCGCCGAGATCTGTAAAGGCGTCCATCACCTTTTCCGCTTTTTTCGAGGAAATCAGTATATCAATATCCCTTACCGTATCCTTCATCCGTCTCAGGCTTCCTGCGGGATTGATATCCCCCACCCCACTCAACCTTTTAAGTTGGCTTATAAAAGCATCGGCTACTCCCGCTGCGGTCTTTAAATCCATCCTGTCGCGGCCTCTTTTTAATAACTCTATCCCCCTGATGATATTTTCTTCTGTCTTCTCTTTCATCCCGGGCAGGCCTTTAATCCTTCCCGTATGAGCCATCCTTTCAAGCATTACGAGATCTTGTATACCTAATTTTTCGTGCAATAATCTTACGGTTTTTGGGCCTATACCTGGGACATTCAGTATATCAATCAGGCCCTCAGGTATCTCCTTTTTTAGCTCCTCCAGATAATTAAGGCCTCCGCTTAAGAGGATCTCTTTTATCTTTTCCTCCAGTTCCCTGCCTATGCCGGGGATAGTCCTGAGCCTGTTTCCCTTCATAAAAAGCCCTATGTCTTCAGGGATGGCCTTTATGTTTCTGGCTGCCCGCTCATATGCATTGACCCTGAAGCGATTCGCCCCCTTTATCTCCAGAATCTCCGCAATCTGTCTAAAGATATCAGAAATCTCTTGATTCTTCACAGCGCAATTATTTTAACATAGATTTTCTGGCATATAAAGTATATAATATTAGAACTGAGGGAGGGGAAAAACATGCTTCTTAAATTTTTCCGCAAGAAAAAGAATATGAAGCGCATAATGTGGGGGCTGGCTATCATGATAATACCTGCCTTTGTCATATGGGGCGCAGGCACCTCCGGCAAAAAAAGAAAAGGGCCTAACTATGCAGGCAGGATATTTGACCGTAATGTCTCTTTTAAAGAATATGCTGACATGTGGAGTGTTACGCGGGATTACCTTACAAAGTCCTCCGGTAGAAACATCCCTCCTGAATTCATAGACCAAATGACATGGAACCGGCTTATCCTTCTGGAAGAGGCAAAGAAAGAAGGTATAACTGCAAATGACAAAGAGGTCGTAAAAAGGATTGCATCCTTCCCCGTCTTTCAAAGGAATGGCGTCTTTGATAAAAAGCTCTATAAATCCATGCTCGGAGATTCCGCGCGGGGCTTTGAAGAAAGGGTAAGGGATGATATAAGCCTCTCCAAACTTAGGGAAAAGATTACCGCCAATATCTCCGCAACCGAAGGGGAAGCCAGGGAAGAGTACAAAAAGAAGTTTGAAAAGATAAAGGCCTCTTATGTCTCGATACCATTTTCTGATTTTAAAAAAGATGTCCAATATAACGGGAAAGATCTCCTTGGCTATTACGAAAATAACAAGGGCCTCTTCAGGAAAGGCGAACAGATAAATGTCAAGTATATACCCATACCTTTCTCCAGTTTTTCCAAAGAGGTCCAAGTAACGGGGGATAATATCAAAAGATATTTCGAAGGGCATACCTCCGACTTCAAAAAACCAGACTCGGAGAAAAGCCCTGTATTGGACGATAAGATAAAAAAGGAGATATCTGAAAGGCTGGCAACAAAAAGAAAGGCCTCGCTCGCAGAGGAACTGGCCTATAAGGTCCTCGACAAGGCCTTAAATAAAAAAGGGCTGGATGAGGCCGCTATTTCGTTCGCACTTAAAACTAAAGAAACTGGTTTTTTCAGCATGCATGAGAAGGTCCCTGGGATAGGGTGGTCCTACGAATTTGTAAAGAAAGGATTTGAACTAAAAAAGGGGGAGGTCTCCAATATGCTCATAAAGGGCAAAAAGGGATTCTATATCATACAGTTAAAAGAAAAAAAAGAGCCTTATATACCACTGTTTACCGAGGTAAAGGGATCCGTTGCGAATGCCTATAAAAAAGAAAGGGCTATAGTCCTTTCTCAAAAAAGGGCAAAAAAAATCTATCTCACGATGAAAAATAAAACAGGCGGCAAAGAGACATACGAAGATACGGCAAAGGAACTTGGCCTAAAAGAAAAACAGACTAAATTTATAACACGTGACGGGTATATCCCAGGGCTCGGATATGCCAAGAAGTTCGTCGAGGCGTGTGCCTCTCTGAAGAAAGGCGATATAGCCGGTCCTGTAAAAATGCCCAACAGCTGGGTTATCATAAAACTGGATGGGTATCAAGGTATAGACGAAGTAAAATTTGCCAAAGAGAAGAAAGATTTCAGGAAAGAGCTTCTTTCAAAGAAAAAAGAAGCTGGATTCAATAAGTGGTTTGAAGGATTAAAAAGAAAGGCCAATCTTGTAAGCTATACTTCGAAATAAATATTCTTCAGGTAATACCATGACAATAAGGTTTTACCTCAAGATGCCTACTTATTATGACTCAAAAGCCCCTTTAGCTCTTTCATGAACTGATTTATATCCCTGAACTGCCGGTAAACAGAGGCAAATCTTACATAGGCAACTTCGTCAAGGTCGTATAGAAGTTCCATCACCAATTCCCCTATCTGATTGGCAGCAACCTCTTTCTCAAATTTACTCTGGAGGGTGTATTCTATCTTATCTACGAGCTCTTCCATCTTTTGTGTACTTACAGTCCTTTTCTCACAGGCCTTTTTTATACCTGCCAGGAGCTTTTTTCTGTCAAAGGACTCGCGCCTGCCGTCTTTTTTTATTACCATCAAGGATGTCTCTTCGATATTTTCATAGGTAGTAAAACGCCTGTGACAATTAAGGCATTCCCTCCGTCTCCGTATCGAACGTCCCTCTTCAGAAGAACGTGAATCAATCACCTTATCTTCTCTATGGCTACAGAATGGACACTTCATTTTGACATCTCCTTTTATCTTCTCGACAATTCTGGGTAAAGCGGGAATCTTTTAACAAGCTCTTTTACCCTTTTTGAACATTCATTTAATGCCGAAGCGTCTTCTTTCTTACTTAAAGCAGTATCTATTATCCCTGCAATCTCCTGCATCTCCGACCCTTTCATACCTCTAGTAGTAATTGCAGGTGTGCCTAACCTTATACCGCTCGTAAGAGAAGGGCCTTTCTTGTCAAAAGGTATAAGGTTCTTATTGACTGTTATATGAATCTTATCGAGAATCCCGGCCGCCTCTTTACCGTTTAACCCCCTTGAGCCAACATCTACCAAAGAGAGATGCGTATCCGTGCCGCCTGAGACTATCCTGAATCCATATCCCTTTAAATATTTTGCCAGCACCTGTGAATTCTCTATAACCTGCCTCTGATATTCTTTAAACCCATCCGTCTGTGCCTCTTTTAATGCTACGGCCTTTGCAGCTATTATATGCATCAAAGGCCCACCCTGAATACCCGGAAATATCTCCGCATCTATCTTCTTGGCAAACTCTTTACGGCACAGCACCATGCCCCCTCTTGGACCACGCAGGGTCTTATGGGTTGTAGTCGTTACTATTTCAGCATAGGGCACGGGATTTGAATGAAACCCTGCCGCTACCAGTCCTGCAAAATGCGCCATATCAACAAATAGATAGGCGCCCACATTATCCGCTATCTCTCTAAACCGCTTAAAATCTATTATACGGGGATATGCGCTTGCACCGGCTATAATCATCCTCGGCCTATGCCTCTCCGCCAGAGAGCCGATCTCATCATAATCAAGCCTTTCATCTTTTTTGCTTACCCCGTAGGATACTATATTGTAAAACCTTCCTGAAAAATTATGCGGAAGTCCATGACTGAGGTGGCCCCCGCACGCAAGGTCCATGGCCAAGACAGTGTCTCCAGGTTTAAGCAAGGCAAAGTATACAGCCATGTTTGCCTGTGTGCCCGAATGGGGCTGCACGTTGACATGTTCTGAACCAAAGACCTTCTTTGTCCTTTTTATGGCCAAGGACTCTGCCTCATCAACATATCCGCATCCACGGTACCACCGTCTGCCAGGATAACCTTCGGCATACTTATTGGTAAGGACAGAGGCCTGCGTCTCAAGAACGGCAATACTTGTAAAATTTTCACTCGCTATGAGTTCGATGTTATTCCTTTGCCGGTCCAATTCTTTACGTATCGTCTCAAAGATTTCAGGGTCAACATCTTTTAAGGTTTTCATCGTTCCGCCTTATTTCGTATCCTTTCTATCTGATTGACCCTCCTCTTATGTCTTCCGCCCAAGGCAGGGGTCTTAAGCCAGATATCCACGATTCTTTTTGCCTTGTCGAACGATACGATATTTGCCGCTAAAACCAGGACATTGGCATCGTTATGTTCCCTGCTGGAACGTGCAATCTTTACCCTCTCGCATAGCGCAGCCCGCACGCCTTTAGCCTTATTCGCAACTATAGACATGCCAATCCCTGTCTTACATATCAGTATGCCGTGTGAAAATCTTTTTTTTCCCACTGCCTCTGCAACCTCATAACCTACCGGAGGATAATCACAGCTTTCATTTGAAAACGTGCCAAAATCTTTAACAGAATGGCCTTTTTTTTTCAAAAACCTTACCAGGGATTCTTTTAGCTCAAAACCCCCATGGTCTGCACCAATCGCTATCTTCATCTTCCAGTCCCCTTTGCGTAATATTCCGCGTAGATTTTGCAATTCACATATCTTTCTTAAATAGTTCCAAAAATATGTTCTCTATCTGATCCTTTATGATATTTTTAATACGCCTATATTCTTCGAGCGATCTTCCCATGGGGTCTGTTATATCTTCGTCCTCCTTCAAAAGGCGGATCCGCTCTCCCATAATATGAAACTGGTTTACTATAATATTCTTATGGGTACGCTCCATTACAAAGATAAGGTCTGACCTTCTAAGCAACTCGTCTGTCAGGCCCTTCCCGCTGTGCACTGAAACGTCCAGGCTCTCTTCCTCCATAACCTTTACTGTATTCTCACTTGCGGCTATCCCAGTATAACCTCCCGTACCGGCAGAATCTACCTTAATCTTTTCAGAAAGGCCTGCATCCCTAAGAAATCTCTCAAGCAGCCCTTTTGCCATAACGCTCCTGCAGCTATTACCTGTGCATACAAAAAGCACATGGTAATC
>CAJVXD010000102.1 GCA_913009675.1 uncultured bacterium
TCGTGAGAATGTACCCTTCCTATTTATTATTTTCTTTTGCCTTTTTTTTCTTCTTCTTTCTCTTTTCTTTTTTTTTTAATGATACGGCGACCACCGAGATCTACACTCTTTCCCTACACGACGCTCTTCCGATCTCTAATTTGATTTTGCTTTGTAAACATTGCCACGGGGTAGAACATGGATGGGAAAGACAAGATGAAAGAACTATCCATTTTGGCGATACGGTTGATGTTATTAGCGATTTTCGACTTAGCACAAGACTCCAATATGCATGGTCCTTAGAACATGATTTTTAGCAACGGCATACGTTCTCAAGGCTATAGAGCGAGCCATAAATACATCGAAAAAGCCTTGCAACTGGCTGGCGGGATTCCAATGGGAGTCCTGCTTGGCTGGTTGTCACAAATACTATATACTTTTCGTGACGGATTATGACAAAAAAACCGAAAAGAAAAGAGAGAAGAAAAGAACACAACATGTCCTATACAATAGAACAACTGAACCATATCTTAGGACAAGCATTAAAAAGTGCCCCTAATAGGCTATTAGAGAGGCGATCGGCACTCAACGCATATATTACCATAGGGTAGTTTGAGCACAAAGCTAAGAATCCGAAAAATCGGAAAGAAGAGAAAAAGAAGGAAAAAGCAATGTTGACTCGTAAGAAGATAGAATTTATAAAATACTACATAAGGACATTAAACGCTTCAGAGAGTGCAAGACTGGCAGGGTATAGTAGAAGAACTGCCAGAAGCCAAGGCTCAAGACTGTTAACCGATGTGGATGTGAAGTATGAGATTGATAAGGGGATAAAGCTGTTGTCGAGGGAGAATAAGATCTCAAAAGAGAATGTATTGAAAAAGCTATGGGATATCGCAAATAACGACAGGGCAAAGGAAAACGATAGAATCAGGGCCCTTGAAGTTGTTTCTAAGATAAATAAGTACCATAAAGACAACGATACCAACAAGATAGCAATCTTTCAACAGATAGCAGAAGGCGCGCTGGAACCGAAAGAGAAAAAGAGTATAAAGGAAAACGACCTATATAGAAGCAATATACCAAGAGATAGGTCAATGGTAGTTATAAAGCATGAGTAAGTATGTTATGTTGTAAGTAACAAGTCCCAAGACGATAACTAAACCAGAACGCAGTTTATTGATGTAAGGTGTTGAGATATAAAGAGATGGGAACAATGAGCGTAGTTAACAGAACATATATTATAGGCGGTTATATATCAGGTAATAGGGGGGCCTCCACCCCCCATGCCACCCCTTGTATATATATAAACCCTCTCGCTAAATTGCAATAAATTTTAAGGTTTTTAGGACTAATGTAACCTAACCCCTTTATTTAAAAGGACTTAAAAGGATTTAATGGATGAAGCAACCATAAATTCATACAAAAAGAAATACCTCACATATAAACAAAACCTATATGAGTTTGTATCATTCTTTCTAAAACACTATCTTACATCCAATATCCCCCAGTTTCACATGGAGACGTACAAGGCTATCCCATACAGAGAACGCCTTGTATTGGCCGCACCAAGAGGGAGTGCTAAATCTACCATAGTATCCGTATTCTACCCCCTATGGCTTGCGTTATTCGGGAGAAGGAAGGATATAACCATTATCTCCGCTTCTGAGACCCTTGCTATTGAGTGGCTTCGTAAGATTAAAGCCGAGATTGAATCCAATCAACTGATTTTAAGCCTTTTTGGGGATTTACGCTCTGATAAGTGGACAGAGTCGCATATTATATTAAGTAACCCGTGGAGGGTGAATATAAGGGCCAGAGGCGCGGGAGGACAGATTCGGGGTTTCAGGCCAGATTGCGTGATTTTGGATGATATAGAAACAGATGAGTCCGTGGAATCGGAGGACCAGAGACGAAAGCTCAGGATGTGGTTATTTAGTGCTTGCCTCAATACGCTTCTTCCTAAAGGGCAACTCATTATGATAGGGACTATCCTCCATCCTCTTTCCCTGTTGAATGATTGCCTAACCTCAGACAACGGTTGGGAGAAGCGTATCTATACCGCTTATAAGGATGGCATACAGGAAGCAGGTCATGAATTGTGGCCAGAGATGTGGTCGCATGAGAAATTACAGATAAGGAAGAGGGAAATTGGTACTTGGGCGTTTCAGAGGGAATATATGAATAATCCTGTATCTGACGCCACTTCCCCCATTAAATCACATAATATAAGAGAATGGGTTGAATTGCCTAAGCAGTATTCGGCGGTTATAACAGTTGACCCCGCTTATTCGGATGATGAGAAGGCGGATTGGAAAACAGCCTCTTTGATAGCTATAGACCAGAATATGAACCGCTATCTGGTTACATACGTCAGGACACATGAGCCTATTGGCACTTTTCAGGATTCGATTATAAACCTGTGGCTACAGCATAAATTAACCGTTACGGGAGTAGGGATACCCAATCAGGGGGTTGAGAAGGGGTTTTTCAGCTCCTTTCTTAAGAAATGCGAGCAGAGGAAGATTACGCCTCCCGTGGTAGAACTTAAAAATACCTTTGTGAATACGGCTACGCAGGTTTCCTCAAGGAACAAGACAAGGAGGATTGTGGCCGCCTTACAGCCTATATTCCAATCGGGCAAGTATTATATACATAAAGAGCATGTAGAGGCGAAAGAGGAATTATTAACTATCGGGAGTTCCCGATGGGATGATATTGTGGACACAATGGCTTATGCGGAAAGTATTATCCAGCCCTTTTTTGCAGAACAGGCGGAGGAGAAAGTAAATAGATATGGTGAGCCAGTAAAAAGAGAACTGGCAAATAACTATGGATATTAAAATCACCCCCAGTTTGGATTTAATAGGACATAAAAATCAAGCAATAGATAAGTTTATCAGGACCTATGTGGATTTTTGCGACAAGATGTATGAATCGGGCGTATTTATCAAGAATGTGGAATTTCAGGCGGATAATGAGAATATAAAAAAATTTATTACCGAGTATTTGTCTAAAAACCCAAGTGTATCTTCACAACCATTTATATCTGTAAAGTAGAGGAGTTATGGCAAAGAAAAAAGAAAAGATAACGAGTACAAAGGAACGGGACATAGTATCCCAGATTAAACGCAAGGCAACCGATTCTAAGGCTGTTACGGGCACTTGGGCGACCAATCTCGAAAAATGGCATAAGATGAGGATGCGGATAAAAAAGACCAAGACATTTCCGTTTTCTGGATGTGCAAATATCCGCATGCCTACCATAGAAACAAAGATTAGAAAGCTGAAGGCGGCCCTTATAAATACCATATTTGGTATAAGACCCGTTGTTCAAGCAGTTCCCTCTCCTTCAGGTAAATGGGAAACCGCCCAGAAGATAGAGAAGTTTTTAGACCACCTGATAATGGATGTGATTAAGCTGAAACCGAAAGCCATTATATCCATAGACCAAGCGCTGGAAAAAGGCTTTTATCTTATGAAGCCGTATTGGAAGGTGGACATTATATCCCGCATAGAGAAACTGTCTTTAGATGATATTTCACTTCAGGAGGGTGCTTGGCTATTCAGTCCCGAGAGAAAGCCTGAAGAAGTGGTAATGGCTTTAAGACAAAAAATAGAAGTAGATAATTCCGATTGGGTTGCCTCTGATAACGAAAAGGCATTACAGAAAGCCGCGGGAGAAGTTCTATCGGGAAAAGACAAAGTTGACATAGTGCTTCAAGATGTCATATTTAATTTTCCCGATGTATCTTTATGCGAACCAGAGAAAGTCTATGTTCCGACAGATACGGGTTTTGACCCCCAGAGCGCAAGATGGCTGATACACGAATTTAAGATGTCTATTGAGACAGTCCGTTTAAATGGAAAGGTTAAAAATTGGGATATTGGTGAAATAGCTGACATAGATTATAAAGTTCAAAACAATACTTCCCATACATCATTAGGTTCCTTAAGCGACCAAAAGAATATAGAGATTGAAAAAGACACAAGAGAAGGCATAAGCCAGATGGAGCGTTCAGGAAAGCTGACTATCTGGGAGTATTATGGCTATTCGGATATAAACGGAGACGGGGAAGAAGAGAAATGCGTTATTACGATAGCACCCGATTTTAACAAGGTTTTAAGAAAAGTTGCATTGCCGTTTGATAGCGGTAAATATCCCTTTGTCAAAATCTTTTATGAGCTAACGGATGATAGATG
The DNA here is from genome assembly GCA_913009675.1 of uncultured bacterium. Lineage (GTDB taxonomy): Bacteria > Omnitrophota > Gorgyraeia > Gorgyraeales > Gorgyraeaceae > CAJVXD01. The sequence continues at coordinate 4,183 of CAJVXD010000102.1, forward strand.
GTTTTCTCATAGAGGCATTCCTGAACTCATAGAGGATATAGTAAAAGAGATAGATATACAGCATATGCAGAAGATTGACCAGCAGACCATCAGAAACGCACCTATGTTTGTCCATAGGGCGGGTCAGATAAACAAAAACACCGTTCAGTTCATATTCGGTCAATCCATACCTGTAAGCGGTATGAACCAACTGTCAGACATTATTGCACCGATTAACAATAGCAATTCAAATGTAGAGTTCAGCTATGAACGGGAGCAGATGATGTTAGAGACAAAGGTTGAGGAGCTTATAGGGCAGGTAGATTTTACCCTTCAATCTATGATAAATAAGCGACAGCCCAGAACTCTTGGCGAAGTCCAAATGCAACAGCAGAATATGAATATGGTATTTTCATTGGATGCGGAACTTCACAGGGCTTCTTTTGAAGAATTATTTAACTGGATATGGGAACTCTGGTGTCAGTATGGTGATGATGACTATGAATTTGCGTATTTTGGAAAAGAGGGGTGGGAGAAGATAAGACTTACAAGAGAAGAAGTGCAGGGCAAGTATAAAATCACGGTGAGAGGTAATGACCAGAACACAAACCCTCAGGTTAAAATCCAAAAGGCACAGCAGATAATGTTAGGCGTGCAGAATGAGATAGCAATAAAAATGGGAGTAATCCAGCCTATCCACGTTGCTAACGCCTATAAGAGATTTTATCAGGAGCTTGATATCCCCAATTACGAGGAGTTGGTTGCTACGCCAGAACAGGTAATGCAACAGCAACAACAGCAACAACAGCAACCGCCTCCCGATGACATAAAGCTAAAAGGCGACGATTTAACTGACGCCGAAAAAGCGCAGGTCTTGGCGAAGAGGGGAATAAACCCAGACGCAAAGGGCAGGGAACTAAAGTCTCAAGCCAAAATACAGGAAAAGGAAACCGACCAAGCGAGCAAGCAGACATCCCAGATGAAAGATTTGGCTGACATAGCCGCTACAATCGGTGGAGAAGGAGGATTAGGTGGCGAATAAGAACTCTGATGAGCAGGATAAGTTAATACTGCGGATGAGTGAGTGTGAAACAGTAATAAACGATTTAGATAATTCCCCCCTGTGGAAGATTGTTGTCAAAGATATGAAAGAGGAACAGAAGCAACTTGATGATAGCTGGCAAGGTCTATGGGATAATGAAAAACTTTTA
>CAJVXD010000103.1 GCA_913009675.1 uncultured bacterium
TAGTTCGAGTCACGTGACGCATCATTTGTGAAGGCTTATTACTTGATTTTTTCTTTTATTTTTTTATCTTTTTTTTTTTTTTAATGATCCGGCGACCACCGAGATCTACACTCTTTCCCTACACGACGCTCTTCCGATCTCAGCCTGTTGCAAAACCCAACGACAGATTTTCAGACAGGTTATAATCCACCCTGCCATTGTAGTCTTTTGTGCGCACATCGCTATTCGACCTATAGCCGTCCGTCTCGTAAAATTTTGAGTACAGGTAATATGACAACCTATCTTTCGAGCCGGATATCTCCACGTCTTCCTGATTCATGTCATAATTGCCGTATTTTACACCGACCCGTCCCGATAAGTGAGATTTGCCTTTCTTTGTTATTATATTAACCACTCCGCCTACTGCATTATCCCCGTAAAGCACAGACGCCCCACCCCTTACAATCTCTATCCTTTCCACTGTCTCAATAGGTATCTGTAACCAGTCAGGCCCTGAGATGTCTATGGAATTAACCTTGCGGCCGTCAACAAGCACGAGGATGTTGTTTACAGATGTATCCGCAAATCCTCTTATATCGACTTTCGCTGTCTTGTCGGTGCCGGAATCATAGACATTGATACCCGGCTCCTTCCTTAAGATATCTCCAACGTATTTGGCGTCCGACGAGCTGATTTCTTCCCCGTCAATAACAGTAACGTTTGAGGTAATGTCATAATCTTTTTGAGGCATCCTTGTTGGGGTAACTACAATCTTTTCCAACTTGACTTCATTGCCCGTTGCTGCTTCGACAGAAGACAAAAACATAACGCTAACCAATACCGCCGGAATTGCAAAAATTATCCTTTTCATGTCTCATTCCTTTCTGAGATCCTTCAGGCGCTCCTATTCGTCGCACCTTCAGGATTAATTCGCTCATACAACTTACGCTCCTTACAGTCGCGTAAGTTGTGAGCTCATTAAAAAAACCCTTGACTCGTTTTTAGCGAATCAAGGGTTGCACCCTGTTTCCTTCACCCTCTATCGTCTCTTAACGACCACAGTCCTTAAGAGACCCTTATATAGTCGCTGCCCTCAGCAGCTGCATATAAAGAAAATATACCGTAAGGTTTTCTGACTCAAGGCTTGCCCTACTCTCCGCGCCTTCTCACCCACCTGTAGTGGATAATGGCCGACTGCGGATTTCGTAACCTATCACAGCAGCGGGGCTGTGCTGGATTTACACCAGCTTCCCTTAAACAATATAATGAAGAATATTCAATTTCCTATTTTATACACTAATCGTTATGCGATGTCAATGAAAAAGATTGGCAGTGCCTTTTCGGTCAGGGGGAGCCTGAAAAAGCATGTTTATTTTGCGTAGTCTATGATCAGCGAAATAACAAAAAAGCCTGCCTGTCAAAATAAAAATGAGTGAGGCCCGCATCTCCAAATAAATGAAATTGGCCGAACGTCTTTTTTCAGGCTCCCCCTGACCGAAAAGACGAGCGATTAGTATCTAAGATTTGTCTTCCTTCTTCTCCTCGTCCTTCATCCCTTTTTTAAACTCTTTTATGCCTTTAGCGAGATTCCTTGCTATCTCAGGGAGTTTTGCGGCACCAAAGATAAGCAGACATATTATCAATATTAAGATAAGTTCCGGCATACCGATACCAAACATAAACACCCCCTCCTTTTAAAATGACTGCACAGATTCAGTATCCGATCTTTTTGAGTATTTTATTTATGTCCACGTATCTTTCTACGAGGGTAGTTGCCGCCTTTGTCTTTTCCCTGTCCTCCGGCCTTATCTTTATAGCGAGGTCGTGTATCCGTGCAGCAGTAACATAGGTATCCTTCCGGCTTAAAAGCACGGGTATCTTTGCCTCTTCTATGAGCATCATTATCTTTCTATTGGGCACCAAGCCTCCCGTAAGGATCAACCCTGATATCGAAATATTCTTTTTTGGCTTTTTTAAAAGGTGCACGCTCAGGGCCGTCATAAGCATGTCTTCTCTGTCGCCCGGCGTTATCAATAGAGAACCGTTTTCTATATAATCCAGGGCGTTGTGCGGTTCCATGGCAGCTACCAGTATCTTTCGGACCTTATTCCGCATACCGACCTTTCTCGAGATAAGTTCTATGTCGGTTTCTTCCACTATATGATGGATAAGAGGCATTGATAATGACGGCACATAAGGCAGGACGCCGAGCACCTCTACCCCCCTTTTTTTAAGTCCGGCCCTGATCACACTCGCTATCTTTCTGTATTTAGAGGGCCTCACCTTATTGATAATGACCCCCATAACCTCAGGGCCCTCCTTTTCGAACAACGCCATGTTTAATTCTATCTCGTCTATGGGCCTGCCAATCCCGCCGGAGGTTACCAGTATGACCTTTGCGCCTAAAAGACGGGCTACCTTTGCATTAGAAAGATCGAATACAGACCCCACCCCTGCATGGCCGGTCCCCTCTATTACAACAAGCCTCTTCCCTCTGGAGATATGCCCGAATGACTTTAAGATATCCCTGACCAGCCGCTCAGAATGCCCCTTTTTTACATAATGTTCCGTAAAACCCTTTTCTATCGCTATCGGGCTCATGTCTTTTAGACGGGATTTCGTCCCGCAGACCTTTTCAATAAGCACTGAATCTTCATCTATCTTGTATCCCTCTTCAATAACATATCTCTGGCCCACTGGTTTTATAAAACCTACGCGCCTGAACCTTTTTTTGAAGGCATTGATGAGGCCCAGGGATATCGTGGTTTTGCCGTCGTTCTGTTTTGTGGCTGCTATGAATAACCTGCCTTGCTTCATTTTTTCTCCCACTTTAAAAGCTCTGTTATCTTTGCCAGGGTACTGCCTTCATCTATCTCTTTCCTCAGGCGATTCTCGGTTTCCAGCACGCTCATTGCCCTGTTGGCTATTTCCGCTGCTTTCCCCCGGGGGATAACCACTACTCCATCATCGTCTCCCACGAGGTAATCCCCCGCAAATATCCTTGTATTATCTATCCTTACGGGGACCCCTATTTCTCCAAACCCCTTCGGCTCTCCTGCAGTAGGCGATACAATCCTTGCAAAGACAGGTAACCCGAGACGTCTTATTTCTTTTATATCCCGGACAGCTCCATTTATAACAACCCCTGCTATGCCTTTCTGAACTGCACCGTGACTCGCGAGCTCTCCCCATACAGCAGGGCCTGTTCCCCCTGCATCAATAACAATGACCTGACCCTTTCGAGCCTGGTCAACCGCCTCAACCGGTTTTGCCCAATCCCCCGGATAGGTCCTTACAGTAAAGATTTCCCCAAACGTCTTTATTCCCGGGGTTATAACATGCAGGTGCTTTAAATCCCCTGTCCGGTGCATTGCATCAGAGAGATTGGCAGTGGAGAGTTTTTTCAGGATCCTTACTATGTCTTTTTCGGACCCTCTTTTAAAGAGGTCTGTCTTTATCTTTTTCAGGGTAGAGATTGACTGTCTTATTGTGCGCGTAGCCCTTTCCGCATCCCTTGCCTTGTTTATTGCGCCGCCGACTACAACTATGTTCGCCCCGGCCTTTATGGCCTCCACGGCTGTTTCAGAATTAATGCCTCCTGCAATCGCTATCGGGATCTTTAGTTTTTTCGATATTGCCTTTAGCTGACGAAACGGGCCCTTTGCCTGCATCTGGTCATCAATCGCACAATGGATACCTATGTAGTCAACGCCGAACCCTTCCACCTCTAATGCCCTCTTTTCGCTCTCCTTGATTGATATCAAATCCACCTCTATCTTAGCACCATAGTTATGTCCTGCCTCCACGCATTCCTTTATCGTAGAATCGCTTGCAGCGCCAAGCACACAGACTACATCCGCGCCTGCCTTTGCGGCTATCTCCACCTCTGTGCGGCCGGCATCCATTATTTTCATATCTGCGACTATTGTCTTATGGGGGAATCTTTCGCGCAATCTACGAACAGCCTCCAGCCCCTCGCTTTTTATAAGCGGGGTCCCTGCCTCTATCCAATCCGCCCCTCCCTTTATTGCTTCCTCGGCACATTTGAGGGCACGATTCAGATTTACAAAATCTAAGGCAACCTGCAATATTGGCTTCATTATTCCCCTATTATTTGCACAAGCAGCTCTCGCGACCTGGGCCTATTATCGAAATCTATAAATATAACCTGCTGCCAGGTGCCGAGATGCAGCCTTCCTTTAATAAACGGCACGGATATGCTGGGCCCCAGTAAGGATGCCCTTATATGGGCGTAGCCGTTTCCATCGTGCCATCTTAGATTATGCTGATACGCACCGGATTTAGGCGCTATCTTCTCAAGGTATGTCCTTAGGTCTGCTATAAGGCCCGGCTCGTATTCAACAGTGGTAAGCCCGGCCGTGGAGCCCGGGACAAAGACGGTTGTAATGCCCGAGGTAAGGGCGGTTTTAGAGAGCTCCTCTTGTATCCGGTCAGTTATATCAATAATATCCGTATCGCCTTTCGTATTCAGTTGTATTTTCTTAGTTATAACGGCCATTATCTTTTCAAATAAGCGTTCGCTTAGTTTTTTCTATATGCCTCTAAATAAGAATCACAGTAAAGTTGTTTTTCCATCAAAAGTTCTGCGGTTATCGCAGTATCTACCAATCCCTTATCAGATGGGTCTATAATAGCAGCGTCGAGGCCTGCTGCTATTGCCATTGTCAGGAAGGTCCTGTTTATTAAAGGTCTTATTTGCGGCTGTGCGCCCTGAGATATATTGGATAGGCCTACAATAGTTTTTGGTGAAGGGACTGCCAACATCTTCGATTCCCTTATCGTCTTCAGCACCTCCTTGGCATGCGTCTGTGCAACATTTACAGGCAATATAACCGCATCTATATAAAGGTCTGCCATATCAATACCGTGTTCCGTAGCTGATGCAACTATCTTCATGGCAAATTCCAGCCTCCCGTCCGAATCTTTCGGTATGCCTGATTTTCCCATTGTGAGCCCAATGACAGCAGCACTGTATTTTTTTGCAAGGCTGAAAAGGGACTTCATCTTCTCTTCGTCGGCATTTACGGAATTAATTATGGGCTTCGATCTAGAGAGTGCCAGCCCTGCCTCCATTACAGTTTGTTTAGTCGTATCTATGGCAAGACTGATATCGGTTACCTCGGTAATGGTTTTTACAAGCCACTCCATGGCCTCTTTGGGATTAGCCGAAGACGGCCCCACGTTAACATCCAGGGCACTCGCCCCACAGGAGGCCTGTTTTTTTGCCAGCCCCTGTATGAAGGCCTTGTCCTTCTTCCT
>CAJVXD010000104.1 GCA_913009675.1 uncultured bacterium
TTTTTTGTTTTTTTTTTTTTTTCAAGCAGAAGACGGCATACGAGATATATCAGTGTGACTGGAGTTCAGACGTGTGCTCTTCCGATCTTTCAGGGTTAACCCTATATCTATCTACGGGTTTCTTAGGTGTCGTATCAATGATCCTCTCTATGGTTTCAGCACCTACTCCATAATACTTTCTAATGTATTCCGCTATCTCAGTATCGAGTGCCAATACCTCCTTTATTGCGCATCCCAGATACGACTTGATATCATCCAACGGAACCAATGGATCCGAGGTAGCAACGACTAATACATTGTCCTTAAATTCCAGCGGCATAATACCATAATGCCAGGCAAATTTAGCCGGTAATCTTTTACAGGCTGAAGGGTCGATTGCGGTTTGATTTAATTTAACATAGGGCATATCCAACTGTTCGGAAAGCGCCGTTAAAAGATCCTCTTTTTTTATAAGACCCGTATTAACCAAAACAGAACCAAAGCGTTCTCCTGTCTTATGCTGTTTATTAAGCGCTTCTTTAATCTCTTTTTCGGTAACGAGATTTTTCTTTTTTAATATCTCTCCTAACTTTTTCATGACTCCCTATCCTCCCTTTTCAAAAAAATACAATAAATCTCGGATTGATTTTATGTTTTTAGCGCTCCCATCATATAAAAATCCTTATCTTCCATATGGTCCAATTCGCCCGAACAAATCCTTTCGCATCCAGTCAATGTCTCCTCTAAGAGAACATATTCTCCTTTTTTACCCGTAAATACCTCTGCAGTGATAAATGGCTGGGTAAGAAAATTCCTCAGTTTTCTGGCCCTTTCGAACAAGGTCCTATCTTCTTTCGATAACTCTTCCAACCCTACAATAGAAACAATCCGCCGCAGCTCCTCGTATCTATTTAGAATCATTAATGCCTTCTGAGAAATATTAAAATGGCGATCCCCTACTACCAGGGGATCTAAAAAGGAACAGGACGAAATAAGCGGATTAACCGCCGGATAAAGCCCTAACTGCACATATTGGCGAGATAAGACTATCATCGAGTGTAAATAACCAAAGATACATACTACGGCAGGATCTGTCAAATCATCGCTTGGTACATAGACTGCCTCGATAGCTGTAATAGACGCTCTTTCTCCTGAATGAATCCTCTCTTGAAAATCACTCATCTCAGTAAACAAAGTCGGTTGATACCCTGTTTCTGAGGGGATACGCCCTAATAGAGAGGATAATTCGCTGCCGGCTTGGGCAAACCTAAAAACGCTATCAATAAAAAATAACACATCATTCCCGAATTCTTGAAAATATTCCGCTACCGTAATGCCGGTATGAGCAATCTCAAAGCGTGCCCCGGGAGATTCATTCATCTGGCCATACACCAATACTGCCCTTTCCATTATTCCCTGGTCTACCATTTCAAGATACAACTCATTTCCCTCTCTGACTCTTTCCCCCGCACCGGTAAATACGGTATATCCCTTCTGTTTCTTTACAATATTGTTCATGAGTTCTAAAATTATTAAACTCTTGCCAAGTCCAGCGCCTCCCAGAATACCAGTCCTTGAGCCTTTTACCAAAGGGAACAAAAGATCGATGACTTTGATGCCTGTCTCTAGTATCTCAAACTTGTTTCTTTCCCCTGTATCGACAAATTTAGGGATCCCCGGCCTCTTGCGTGCATCTTTGGTTATTTCTCTGTTAATAGGGCCTTTTTTATCTATCGGCTCACCAAGGACATTCATCATCCTTCCGCAGACTTTTTTGCCTACAGGAACCTGAATAAGAGAATCCGTAGAAATAACCTCGGCATTTCTCTGCACCCCGATAAGAGACTTCATGCCAATACACCTTACAAGATTTCCGACATCTCCAGCCCTGCCGCTCAGATGTTCGAGTACCTCTAGCTGAACCTTCTGCCCATCATAGGTCCTGGTTTCCAGTATTTCATAGATACCTGGCGGTGCGGTTCCGGGGGTAAACTTTACGACTGCAATTGGCCCCTCGATTGAAATTATATTACCTTTTAACACATCTCACCTCACCTGCTTTAGGCATCGTAAAATAGAAAGTGCTGCCAATGCCTGCCTTGGATTCTACCCAAATCTTTCCACCATGATTTTCGACTATCTTTTTGACTATAGTAAGGCCCGCACCTGTACCCTCGTATTCTCCTTTGCCGTGAAGCCTCTGAAATATCTGAAAAACCTTACCATAATACTGCTTTTCTATCCCTATACCATTATCCTTTACATAAAATTCGTAAAATTCTCCCTTTTCTGAATATCCTACTTCAATAACGGGCTTTACATCCTTTTTTGAATATTTAACTGCATTTGAAATAAGATTTGAAAAAACCTCCGATAGTCTTATACGGTCACAGGTAAGTTTTGGGAACTTCTCCATAAGCTTCAAATCCACTCTCTTTTCTTCCAATGAATAAGCTAAGTTTTTCTTTACATCTGAAAGCAATTCATCGATATCCACATCCGGCTCAATATTTTTTATCCTTCCTATCCTGGATAGATTTAGCAGATCTTCGATGAGGCGGGTCATCCTTGTAGTTGATTCTGAAATGACCTTGAGATACTCTCTTCCTTCACCTTTGAGCTTGTTCGAATACTCCTCTATTAAAAGTTTAGTAAATGCCTTTACGCCTCTTAAGGGTTCTTTCAAATCATGGGAAACGATATATGTAAAATCATCTAATTCTTTATTTACCTTCTCGATCTCAATTACCTTTTCTTCAAGCTTGTTTCGTGCCACCTTTAATTCCTTAGTAGTCTTGTTCAAATCTTCAACCATAAAAAGCATGGCCCGGTCGCTCTTTTCCAATTTTTGTACCTTACCTTCAAGATTGCCTCTGGCCTCAGAAAGCTCACTGAGAAGTCTTTTGTGTTCACTTATATCTCTAACCAGCAAGATAACGCTATTTACTTTTCCATCCATATCTCTCAAAGGAGCCCCATTTATACTTACCGGGATTGAATTGCCTCTCTTATCTTTTAATGCCATTTCAAGATTCTCTATAACCTCGCCCTTTAAAATCTTTTCTTTGAATACCCTTATCCCTTCCTCTCCTGACATAAAAAAATCTCTTACGGGATATTTCAGTATTTCATTGTCATCGCAATTAATTAAAAGGGATGCTGCATGATTTATAGTGATAATCCTCATATCTTTATCTATAACAAACAACGCATCATTCATATTTCCTATAATATTCTCAACGTAGTCTTTTGAAAATGTTGTTTGACGTAAATTATCCGTCATTTGCTTAAAGGCATTCGCGAGTTGGCCAATCTCATTCCTATCTCCTGCCACCCTGATATCATCCGTTTCTACATCCAGATTCCCCCTGGCTACCCTTTTCATTTTATCTACAAGCTGGGTAATCGTACGAGTCATTATATAAACAAAGAAGTAAATGATGGATGATCCCAATATAAGGGATAGGAGGCAGATAAAGATTATCTGGTTTCTAACGGTTTTGATATTTTCGAAGAATCCATCCAGATAAGCAGAGGCTATTATAATCCAATTCCATGGTTTAAAGTATACATAGGCCATAATCTTTTGTCTCTCTCGACGCTGTCCCGGTTCCCTCGATAAATAATACTTTATCCGGCTTTCATTTCTACCTAACCCCTGAGAATCTTGCATTATTTCTTTGATAAAAGGCCTCCCCCTGGCATCTTTTTCCCAGAGGGCTTTTTCCCCGTCATGTTTTCTGTCCTCCGATAATATGTAGATATCTTTCTGCCCCCCCTTGGTCCCGATAATAGATAGATGCCCTGTTTTACCTAATCTTTGAGCGGCCATTAAATCGATCAATTCTTTCTTCTTCATCTCTTCGAAATTCGATTCGAGCAGCTCATCCGGATAAAGGACAACTCCTACTATCCATTGCTTTTCGGGAAAATGCATTATTGCAACAAGTTGTTTTCTGAATTTCTCTTCTTCAGAATCCCGCCAGGGATATGTATAATATTCAATCTTCCCTTTCTTTAAGGCCCTTCCTTTTTTTATGACATCCTGGATAACAAATCTCCCCTTATCGTCCTCTACATACCATATATTCTCTCCGTCTCTTTTCCTATCCCGGGAAAGGACATAATCGCCTTTATAATCAATAATATACACATAGCCTGTCTTGCCTATAACCGTAGAGGCCAACAACTCCTTCAGCCTTTCCTCAGACAATTTCTCTCTTAAATTTGAAAATCCCTTTTCCAGCCTCTCGCCGGCAGATATAATGCCCTTCTTATCCAATTCTGCCGGATCATTTATCGATCTCGACCTTACGGGATTAACCGCTTCTAAAAATTGCGCCAATGTCTTGTTTACCTTTGCGGTATCTATATTTTTTGAAGCAGCTTCGGCAATTATCTCTCTAATATTTTTAACTGCCTGATCAATATATTCTTTTTTATCCATTCCTAAGATGATTGATGTTACCCCATTATTTGATAATACAAACTTTATAGCCAAGTCAGATAGTGATTTAATATCTTCATTTATAAAATGATTATATTTTTCTATGTGCTTTACAATTGGATTTAATTCTGATGAAATGCGAAATCTTTTATCAGTAAGAATACCTTTCATAAGTGCTGATCTTACAATTATACCTACACCCTGTCTTCTCGCTATAAAAATAACATTCTCTGTCTGTTGCTCAATCAGGTTATATGCTACCTGCAGAGTATCAAATACTTCTTTTTCCAGAGCTTTAATAGATAAATTTAAGAGTTCTACCTACTTTAATGTTTTGGCCGATTTTAAAGCGGTAAAAACGGCCAACGCCGCTATGTTGGCAGGAGAAGTAGATGTTATTCTCGAAATTCCGCCTCATTTTGAACGTTATTTGTTAAAAGATAAAAAAGCCAGTCTTTCGGTTACCATCAATGCCATTGACGGGGCTGCTGCCGGTGTAGAAAATGTGTACATCAACCAGATAGTACAAAGCTTTAACAAAAACGCCTTGGTTGACCTTATGCAACCTTCTGATGCAAAAAATAGTCCTAAAAATATTGTCAATATTCCTTCGTTTTGGTACAACAAAACGCTGAATTACAAGACCTATATGGTGCCGGGCATTTTAGTTTTACTGGTTACTATGATTACCCTATTCCTTTCGGGGATGAATATAGTACGCGAAAAAGAAATTGGCACTTTAGAACAAATTAACGTCACACCAGTTAAAAAATACCAGTTTATTATTGGTAAATTA
>CAJVXD010000105.1 GCA_913009675.1 uncultured bacterium
GATCTACACTCTTTCCCTACACGACGCTCTTCCGATCTTAGCTCCGCTGATAGATTGTATCTTTCTGTTATTGATATTTTTCCTCCTTACCTCAAATTTTATATTTCAATCCGGAATAAAGATAGACCTTCCCAAGGCCGTAACAAGCCAGGTAGTGCAGGAAAATACACTTGTAATAACAGTAACATCAGATAATAGATTTTATCTTAATGAGTCGCCTATCACCTTTGTTGAGTTAAAGAGCAAGCTGAGACATGCAGCCGATAAGAAAAGACCTATTTTGATAAAGGCGGATAGAGACGTAGAACTAGGCAGGGTCGTCAGTATATGGGATTTTTGCAGGGATATCGGTGTGAGACAGATAAATATAGCGACGAATCAGGAGATAAAATAGGGATCTTTAGAACCCGGATTGCAAATAAGCAATAATGACCGAATGAGTGACAACCTGAGCATAATATCGATGCAGGCTATTAGGAAATCGGGTAATTAGGGACAGGAGAAGAGGATATTTGAAGATTAGGGATAGAGATAGTTATTAACATGCAAGTCCCTGATATCCCAAACCTCGGCAACTGGAATTTGTGAGTTGGGATTTAAGCTATGTTATTTAAAGACCGTAATCTCAACATCGCCATACTTATTTCCGTATCCTGCCACCTAATCTTTATATTGTTAATAAGGCCGACATTCGCCTCAGTAGAACTAAAGAAGAATCCCGTTGCGATCTCTTTCTTGGGTTCTATCCTGGAGGAGATTGTTGCCGTACCGGATAGAACCTTTAATCCAGAGAAATTATCCTTTATGCAAAAGGTGCAGCGTGATAGTGTCAGTTTGAAAAGGTTTACTTTGACTCCACCGGGGATTATTGCGCAAAGAATGAATCTACAGGGTGAGAAAGGAAACTATCCTATCCCTCGGAATAAGTATGAGATAGCAAGTTTGATCCAGAAATATAAAGCCAGGGAAAGCAATAAGATCAAGTTTAAAGATTTTATCATAACAGGAGAGGCCAGGAACAGGATAGTTTTATATAGGCCGAAGCTCCCCGTCATATCTATCTTCCCTCCTCATTTTAGTTTGCATTATATAATAGCCGTAAGATTCAGGATATCGGCCCAGGGGTTTGTCGAGAGACCGGAATGCATCATATCAAGCGGTTCCCCCGAGATAGACACAATAGCACTCAGATATATAAGGAGATGGCAATTTGTCCCTTCTTATGATGAGGATAGAGGGAATAGCCAGGAGGGAGTAGTGCGTATCAGGTTCAATGCGTCATGATAAAGATAGAGTTTTCTCTGGCAATTGCCCTGTATTTGATTTTAATAATTTGTATTATTTTTATATGTTGGATAGTTATTGAAAGTAGAAAAGATAGGCCTGGTTTATTTTCTTCGGAGAGGGATTTCTTCTGGCAGTGCGATACATGCACCTATCTATACGTGGATTCTAAACACGCTGTCATTTCTCAGTGCCCTAGATGCGGGAGTTATAATAAAAAGGAGGAGACTCTAAACAAAGACACGCCGTAGGAACTAAATTATGATTACGCAGATTTAAAAAATAGATTGCATAGATTAAAACTTTACCCGTGCAATCTTAATCATGTCTTCCATGGGCAGTAATCTGTGCAATCATTTTAAGGGGGGATGATATGCCTGATGAAAAATTACCGATAGCACCGCCTTTGAAGGTATTGGACTACAGGACTATTAGCAAAGGATTTGGTTGGTGGTCTGCAGTAGTACTGATTGAATCATGGGGCAATAAGCGTTTATGCTTGTATCTCTGGCAGAAATCAGACAACGGGTGGAAGAGAAAACAAAAATATACCATACATAGCCAGGAGCGGTGGAGATTGATATCTGAATCAATAGAGGAATTAATAGAAGAATTGCAATAGGCGTAGTTGTTTTTATTGTGCGGGTCCATTTTAATTTAACGGGGATGATGGCAGTTTCCCTCAAGCCGGGCAGCAGGGCGTTGAAGGCAGTTCGGCCAAAAGATATGTTGTTTGTAGGTCTGGGCCTCACTCTTTTTTATTTTGACAGGCAGGCTTTTTAGTTGTTCGTTGATTATATGTTTCGCAAAATAAAGAAGCCTTCAACACCCTGCTGTCTGGCTTGAGGGCCGAGCAAAGCTCCTAACAGTGAAAGCCATGTCCGTAAGGACATGGGAATCTACAAGAGGTTTAGTATGCGTACGAGTTTTACTAATAAAGGGATTGCTCTTTTTGTAGCATTAGCTCTGCTGTTTTTGTTATCGGCGACTGTTATTACTGTGTTCTTGACCGCTTATAATCATACCAATGCCACTGAGAATCTCTCAAGGAGGATGAGGGCCGTAATGTTTGCCGAGGCAGGGCTAAATTATGCTAGATGGCAGCTCAGGAATGACAGCAGTTATTCCGGGGATGTTTTTAGCGCTGGTTCGGGCGTCCTTTCAGACTTACCTGCCGGAAGCGGGTGGAATATGACTATAACGGTGGATGATTATCCTGCTTCGGGAGGTAAAAGGATAAGGTCCAAGGTGGATTATCCTAAGGCCGCAGTTATTCCATAGACACAAGGTTGCAGCAGGCCTTAGCCTGTCTTTCATTATAAGAAAGCTCATAGCCGATAGTCAATAAAACCCTATGAACTGTAAGTCATAAGCTAAACAGATTACTCCCCTTATTTTTCCCCTGCCTTGACAAAGTAAATTCTTTATGGTATATTTTATTTTACCTTGCTCTAAGTAAATGTATATAGGTCAGATGGGTCTGCTTTAGACGGCTTATTTGACTCTATCCTGCAAGGGAATCGCCTTTGGCGATGACCTTAAAGATATGGAATTTAATCCAAGGAGCGTAATAGATGTCTAGATTGATGGATACGGATGAATTGGCCAGATATCTTAAGCTAGAGAAACAGACTATCTACAATTGGCTTCATCAGAAGAAGATCTCAGGCATAAAGGTAGGGCATGTCTGGAGGTTCGATAAGAAGGCGATTGATAGATGGTTGGATTCTCATATAATAGAGGCCAAGGGAAAAACAAAATAAGGGAATTACGAAATGGCTAAAAATATTCTTTCTATATTCAGTGGGAGGAAGGTCACGGGTTTATATATAGCTCCCAATACTATTGATTTGGTGATCCTCAAGAAGACATTGAAGGGTCCCAGGCTTATTAAATTTGCCCAGGTCCCTATATATCCCAAGAAGGAAGGTGTCGACGAAGAGATAATCCCTGCTATCAAATCCTCGGATGAACAAGGCGTAGATTCAAAGAAGACCAGAGAGAAGACCAGAGATGATTATATAGTTGAGGCAATAAAGAGGCTCTTTAAAGAAAATAAGCTGAAGCCCTGCAATGTGATTACTGCGATACCTAGCGAGGAGGCTATGGTGCGTTATTTTCAGATGCCAAGGATCCCAAAGCAGGAATGGCATTCAGCAATAAATTTTGAGGCAAAACGTTATATACCTTTCCGCATAGAAGATGTAGCCTCTGATTATCAGGTAATTCAGAGCAAGACCTCTCCTCGCAACATGGATGTGGTTTTCACAGCCGTTAAAGAGAACAATATAGGACATCTTATAAATCTGCTTGAAAAGGCAGGCCTAAGGCCAGTTATCATAGAACCTACTCCTTTCAGCTTTATGAGGGCGTTTAACGCAGCTGAGCAGATAAGCCGTAAGATTAACACAGCCATAGTCAATATAAATGAAAGGGCAGCCAATATCACTATACTAAGACGCGGTATTCCCTATATTATTAGAGATATCCCTTTGGAAAGAGATAACCCTGAGGACCCATCTATTGAACCTATGTTTGAGAGACTGCTTGCAGAGATAAAACTTTCATTCGATTTCTATGAAAAACAGTTCCCATCCGAGGTTATAGATAAAATAATTATTTATAGCCATGTGCCTCTTGAAAACTGGCATGAGTTAGTGGGAAAAGAATTGCAGATACCTGTAGAGGTAGGGGATCCCCTCAGGGGAATAAGGGTTAAGAAGGGCGTGGTTCCACCCGGCCTTGCCATAGCCTTTGGCCTGGCCCTCCGCGGGATATCCGAATCATTTATAGATATAAACCTATATAAGGAAAGGATGCTTGTTTACAAGCGCAAGGAGTTATTTTTAAGGACGATATTTTTGGAGGCCTCAGTCGCGATATTCGTGTTAATAATATTAAAGATATTATGTATAAAGGCAATCAGCCCTCTTAGAGACGAATTGGACCGCACTCTGTCCGAAAGACCAAAGATAGAGGTAGGTATAAAAGGAGAGAAGATGGCTGAATTGGAGAGGGCGAAGAATAAGATCTCTTCGGAGAAAGATCTAATGGAGAATATAATATCGCACAGGACCTATTTCACAAGCAGGTTAAAGGAACTCGCCAGGCTTACCCCTTCCAATATATGGCTGACAGAACTAAGTTTTGAGGAAAGAGAAGATAAAAAAGATATCTCGCGGGTAATAAGGCGGTTTGATATAAAGGGCTATTGTCTTATAAGCAGAGGCGGAGCAGGGGCAGGCACCGTTAATAATTTTTTGATGGATTTAAAGGAAAATGATGACATAAAAAAGGGCCTGAGCAAGGCGAATATAATATCTGTTAAAAAGACAGAGATAGAGAATGAAGAGGTTGCCGGTTTTGAAATACTGTTTACCGGCCCCTGAATGCGCAGCGCGAGGGTTAATTTGCCATGAAAAAGATAGACAGAGCCATTAAAAAACCAAATAAGGTTACAATATTAACATCGGCGATTGTTGTCATTACGCTTACTATAGGAGGGGTATTTATCTACATGCCTTTTTTAAACAGGTCTGAATCCCTGCGGGCCATGATACTTAAAGAGAGAGATAGAAATATACTTTTAGAAAGGCTGAGGGTGTAGATCGGAAGAGCACACGTCTGAACTCCAGTCACACTGATATATCTCGTATGCCGTCTTCTGCTTGAAAAAAAAAAATAAATCACTACACTCTTATACTTATCACTCATACAT
>CAJVXD010000106.1 GCA_913009675.1 uncultured bacterium
GATGACGTATGAGAGATGAGGAAACAGGGAGGATAGAAGAGAGGTCGATCGTGAAGAAGGAATGAATGTAAACAGAGAAATACAAGACGTTGGTTGTATGACATGATTTTATTTTTCAAGCAGAAGGCGGCATACGAGATATATCAGTGTGACTGGAGTTCAGACGTGTGCTCTTCCGATCTTTTGCCATACGATGCAAGGCCCATGACCTTATACTCTGCCGAATTAACCTTGAAACCTGTATAATAAGTGAAGGCGGAGTATAAAAGGCCCAGTGAATGAGGAAACCTTATCTCGTACATCAAATTAAAATCATTATCCCTCCCAATGCCGAAGCTGGCTGTAGTCCATTCGCCGACCCCGTCCATTGTCAGGATAGCAGCTTCCTTGAAAGGTGAAGGATAAAAACAGGACGCTGCGTGTGATTCATGATGTTTGGTAAACAAGACCTTTCCGGAAAAATTTAATTTTTTTGATATGAGGTGAGGCATCCAAAGCCTATCCTTCAACCAGAGTGGCATAGCCTTATAAAAAGAGCTAAAGCCTGAAGGGGCGTAAGACAGGCAGGTAAAAAGTATCCTCTCGAACTTCAGGAAAGGTTTATCATAGAATACGACAAAAGATAATTCCCCCCCCTTAATGCCGCTTTCTTTCAAACAGTAGCTTATGGCATTTTCCGGAAAATTAAAATCGTGTTGTTTCCGGGTAAAACGCTCCTCCTGTGCTGCGGCCATAATCTCCCCGTCCTTAATCAATGCAGCGGCTGAATCGTGATAGAAACAAGAAATTCCAAGAATATAAGTGGACATAACTGTGTTTTAAGATTGCTTCGTCAAGCGTTGCGTCATTGCGAGGCGCAAAGCGCCGAAGCAATCTCCTTCCCCTCTAATATCACATCCTCCATTGACATGTATCTCCAGCTGCCATATCTGCCTATAGTATGTATCCTGAATCTTTTAAGATAGTTTTTTATGGTTCGGACTGCTTTTTTCCGCTCAGAGTCGTAAATAACATAGCCATATTTAATATCTACGGGGAGACATACCTCAATCTCGTTTTCACCGGAAAGAAACCCCAGGATTTTCAGGTCATCTATGGTCCTCTGAATCAGCCTTTGCTTATCAATAGGGCTGGCATTCGAATAGGAAATCTCGGCATAGATAGATGTCCTTTTCGAAGGCGCAATATCCATGGAGAAATTCACAGGAAAACCCGCGCGATAAAAGACTATATCTTTTTCCGGATAATAGATCCAGTGCTTATCCGTTAAATCGTCCTTCCTGATGCCCAGATTTACCACAAAGATAGACGTATATCTCGGTGCCGAAAAAGCCTTCTTAACGTCTTCGGGCAGGTTCACAAGTATCCTGAAAAGCTCGGGCATGGGGATTGTCGTTATTAAATCCCTATATCTTTTCATGGTGCCGTCTTCAAAGATAATCTCTCTCCTGCATTGATCGATCTTAATGGCCTTTTTGCTTAAATGGACCTTCCTGGTCTTCCGTACAAAAACCTCTACGAGTCCCGATATCCCCCCTTTTATAGGGTACCAGAACCTTGAGTTATAACCGTATGGCTTTGTACTGCTTGATATGGCCCCCGTTACCGTATCCTCAACGGTAGGCACCGGCACAAATCCATCCAACCACTCGCATGTCAATTCTCTCGGTTCTACGGTCCAGAATTTCCTGTTGTAGGGCAGCATAAAATGTCTTGCTATGCCTTCCCCGAAAATCCGTCTTATCCAATCCTCAAAATTTCCATCTGATTCGTTTCTCATAGATAACGAATCAACCCTTGCTTTTATAAAAGCGACGAGACAATCCTTGACCACAGTCTTTGGAAGTCCATAAAAATTTGCCTGGAACGGATATCGGGTGTAACTACCCTTTGAATATATCCACGAGTTACGCTTATGCGGGGCTATATTACCATTCATCAGTTTCCGTATCAGCGAAAAGGTATATTCCTTCCTGAAATGCAGAAGATGACCGTCATAGTCAAATATATAACCGTCTTTTCTTATGGATCTTGCCATGCCTCCGGGTTCTGTCTCTTTTTCAAACAAGGCATACCCTTTCTTTAAATGATACGCCGTGCTTAAACCAGCCAATCCTGCCCCGAGTATAACTACCCCATCCCTCTCTTTATCCCTAATCATCTACCTTAACCATCCCTATCTTCTTTCCTGTAAAAATAAATACGGCCAGGACAACAACCAACGTAACGATACCGGTTAGATTGGAACCAAATACTATCATCAAAGATGAAACTGACAGAAAAATGCTGAATAGATACATTATCCATATGCTCTTACGCACACTATAACCCATTGTTACCAGCCTCAATGCAAAATGGTCATTTGTCTTTCTAAAAATAGGCTTTCTTTTCTTCAAACGCATTATTATCAAAAAAATGTATCATATAAAGGCAGGCTCATTGCTAAGACAGGGGTGATAAGGGCAATGGGCCTCTCGAGGGGTGCGTAGCTAATATTTATAGCTACTGCTGCGAGTAAAAATCCTGAAAAGAGGCTTCCCGTATCTCCCATATAAAGCTTCGCAGGAGGATAGTTATATCTTAAGAAACCCATATGCGCTCCTATTAATGCAGTCAAAACAACAGCGGAAAGAACATCCTTATTTACCAGGGAGATGATAAGCAATGTCAATGATATTATAATAACAAGCCCTGAGGTCAGTCCATCTACAATATCCAGGAGGTTAAAGGCGTTGCTTATAAAAAGTACCCATACAAAGGTTATTATAAGATTCGCCCATACCGGCAAAAATGAGATCTTTGTAAATATACCGAATAGCATTAAAAGACCTACGGCTATTAACTCTCCTATTATCTTCTCAAAAGGCCTAAGGTCCTTAGCGTCATCTACCAGTCCCAGCAAAAGCATAAAACCTGATGAGACAATCAATCCTGTAAATTTGCGGGAGTAACCGGGGATTAAAAAATGAAATAAGATGCAGCCCCCTATAAACGCCCCGTAGATAGCTATACCGCCCAAACAGGGTTTACCTTTTGCCGCACCTCTCTGAGGCTTGGAAAATATATTCAATCTCTCGCTTATTTTAACTGTCAACGGCAAAATAAAGAGTGCTAAAAGACCACTGAGTACAAATATCCAGATATAAATCATAATAGCTTCCTGTACAGGTTTTCTATTTCCTTTAGCATTCTATCGATATGAAAATAATCGTCTATAGACACAGAGGCCATCCTCTTCATTTCTTCCAAAGATTGCCTGTCCTTAAAAATCTGCAATATCTTTTCAGTCATCTCGTCATAAGATCCGGGCCGGATAAGATAACCGCTGACCCCATCTTTAATTAACTCCGGCGTACCTCCAACATTCGTAGCAATAACCGGACATCCCTTGGCAAGCGCCTCTATTATAGAAACCGGCATGCCTTCCCATTTGCTTGTCAGGACTGCTATATCAAGGATATCGAGGATCTGTGATATATCCCTCCTCCATCCCGTAAAGATAAACCTTCCGTTTAAAGGGCTGGCGGACAACATCCTTTCACATCTTGCCCTTAAAATACCATCCCCCACAAGTAGGAAGTTTACATTGGGCATCTTTTCGTAAACCTTTATGCATACCTTTATGTAATCCAGCGGAGACTTCTGCGGCTTAAGACAGGATATCATCCCTACTATAGGGTCATTATTGGTAATATTCAGTTCTCTTCTTTTTTGTAATTTATTAACGGCGCTTTTTCTAAATTCGGCAAGGGGTATCCCGTATTTTATTAACACAAATTTTTCCCGGGAGGCGATTTTATATCTTAAGCCTGTTTCAATGTCTTTATTTGACACGCA
The DNA here is from genome assembly GCA_913009675.1 of uncultured bacterium. Classification (GTDB taxonomy): domain Bacteria; phylum Omnitrophota; class Gorgyraeia; order Gorgyraeales; family Gorgyraeaceae; genus CAJVXD01. The sequence continues at coordinate 3,838 of CAJVXD010000106.1, forward strand.
AATAATCTTTGTCGTAAATCGCGCTGTTATCTTTTCAAGGAATATAAACAAGCTTTTTAGAACCGGGGCCTGATAATCATTGAACGACCATCCGTGCACGGTATGTACTACTTCACACCTTACACCTTTTACCTTTAACCGGCATTCTGTCAAATTGTAGAGCAAGGCTGCCCATCTTCCGATAATACCGGCCTTGGAACTATGCGTATGTACTATATTATATTTATGGCGCCTATATATAGAATATATATGCATGAATGCCAGTATATCTAATATAGGATTTATAGGACGTTTCAGGAAAGGCGAAAAAAAACTCTCCACATCTTTTAAACCCTCGTATTCAGGCTTAAGTATGCCTTTCGGCGAGGTAATTATAGATACAGCGAACGTATCCTTTTTAAGTCTGGAGAGAATATTCAGGGTGGAAAGCTGTGCTCCGCCCAGTTCAGGCTCTGTTATAACATGACATACACGCATATGCAGTTGTCAGTATAACAAACAATTCTAACAATGTCAATATACGCGTAATGAGGTCGAACCTCGCGATTAAGTTGATATAAGCGCTTCGAGATGTGAATGGGCAGAACCGGCGAGGCTGAAGAGGTCATAGCCTCCTTCGAGGATTGAGACGATGCGATTACAGGCGTAAGGCCCGGCTGACTTTTTTACAATCTCCGTCATCCGGGAATAGCCTTTTTCAGTAAGGTTTATGGATGATAGGGGATCGTTCGCGTGTCCATCGAATCCAGCTGAGATAAGTATAAATTCAGGCTTAAAATCTTCTATCCTGGGGATGATAATCTCCCTGAATGCCGTCATGTATTCCCTGTCTCCGCTTCCGGCCTTCATCGGGATATTCAAATTAAAACCCTTGCCTTGCTTCGCCCCCGTAGATTCCCGGGGGCCTGTCCCCGGATAGTGCGGATATTGATGCAGGCTTATATAAAAGACGCGAGGGTCTTCATAAAAAATCTCTTCTGTGCCATTTCCATGATGGACATAGATCGGAAGAGCGTCGTGTAGGGAAAGAGTGTAGATCTCGGTGGTCGCCGTATCATTAAAAAAAAAATTATACTTTCTACTTTTTTTTTCTTTTTCACTTCTCTCT
>CAJVXD010000107.1 GCA_913009675.1 uncultured bacterium
CAGTGTCGCTATGCTTCGAATCGGCATAAATCTTCCTATTCGGATCATTAAATACCCTTGTAGCAGTAACAAAATTAACCCTATGCTTATAAATATTCAGGAATTCCTTCCTGGGGTCCCAAATAAAACTCAGCTCTCTATTCATAATAACTTTACCATAAATATGGCTATTTGTCAATATAATTATACGTATAATTATACATATTTATTACGGTCTAGTAAATACTATCGGACCCTTGTCACCAGTTATTATGGCCGTCCGAATCCTACCCAACTTGAAATCACAAATTGTGATTTCAAGTTCATAACTCCTTGTCTTGTAAAAAGAAATCTGAACTTATTACAGATTGTGGCCGCCTACTATATAAGACACATCTGGAGGCGATTTTCTTTCAAGAAAAATTACTTTTTTATAATTTTTCGCAGTCTCGCCGAAGCCAAGCACAAAAGTTGCTTGGCGTAGACGGACAATTATTTTTAGGAAATTTTAAAATCGAAAGGAATTTTAACCACTAGAGTGTCTCCAAATAGGACGTCCCCTTATTCACTTATTCAATAGCGCTGACTACATTATCTGCTGCTATATATGACACGGTACCCTCTTTAGTTCTTTCAAAAATTCTTGGATTTATTGTGATGGGCAGGTAGACGACTATAAAGATAAATACTATTAGGCTGATTCTCGCAATCTTGACTAAACATTAAAACCTCCTTTATGGTTTCTAAAGAAGGTTTTAATTGTTTAGAGTCGCAGTTCCCCCTTCTAACGTACGACTGGATCCCCGCTTTTGCGGGAATGGCATAAGACTAAAATATTATGTATCCTGCTGCTTTTTTCAGTAGCTTGCCTGGTCTGGCCAGGTCTTCTATCCTCCTTAATCTGATGCCGCGGGTGCGCAGCGAAATTATCCTTTGTGCCATGACATGGCCCATACCGGGAACCCTGAGTAGCTGGAATTTGCCTGCCTTATTGATATTGACCGGGAAATACTCAGGGTGGCGCCTAGCCCATAGCTCCTTCGGGTCTGTCTCAAGCGACAGGTTTCCGTTCTCGTTAAAAGGTATCTCGGAAGATGAAAAACCGTATTTACGCATGAGCCAGTCTGTCTGGTAGAGCCTGTGCTCGCGCATTAGTATGTCGGAGTTATTCACGGCCGTGTTTTCGCCGGGCAGGCTCTTCTCCCCCAGCCCGCGCTGATACGCGCTGAAATAGATGCGGTTAAGCCCGAGGCGTCTGTACAGGTCCCAGGAACGGCAGATGATATCTTTGTCCGGCTCGGCCGAAGCGCCTACTATGAACTGGGTAGTATGTTTGACGCCTTCAAAAGGCGCACCTTTGGCTGTAAGGCGGCTTATGAGCGAGAGGGGGCGCAGTATGTCCCTTGTATAATTCTTTCTTTCTGAAAGGTCATTGAAATGTTTATCTGTGGCTGATTCGATATTGATGGATACGGCATTTGCCACTGAAAGGGCTTCTCTTATGGCGGCCTCGGACGAACCAGGAATGACCTTAAGGTGTATGTAACCGTAAAAGCGGTTTTTGCGCAGGAGCTTCCCTACTGAATTGACCTTCTCCATGGTTTTGTCAGGTGTGCCGATGACACCGCTACTTAAAAAAAGCCCCTGCACCTTTCGTGCACGGTAATAGTCATCGAATGTCTTTACGACGTCCCGGGGCTCTAATCGGCATCTTTGTGTGTTGGTGCCTGAGCGGAGTGGGCAATATTTACAGTCATTGACGCATTCGTTGGAAAGAAGTGTTTTAAAAAGGTATGAGGTGCCGCCGTTCGGAAGTGTTACGGGATAGACCCATGTGCCGTGCTTGGAGCGCCTCCTGTGCTCGTCTTTGGCAGTGGCGCAGGCGCAGGCAAGGTCGTATTGTGAGTCACGCGACAGTAAGGAAAGTTTCTCTAATACTGAGGGTTGCTTTTGGATAAACAAAAAACCTCCACAAATTTTACTTTGTGAAGGTTTTACTTTTTTAATGTCCGGGTTCCCCCTTCAAACGCGGGACTGTATTTGATTGCAATTAAAGTTTACACTATGCTATTTAGATTGTCAATAGGACATTGCCGAATATGGCTGTCAGTCATATTGTGCGTTTTGCCCTCGTCGTGTGTGCTTGGAGACGTCCTATTTGGGGACACCCTAGATTTATTCTTTATTTTAAATCTTATCTCAAAACCCGGCTGATAAAACGTGCAAAGGTCCCGGCTATAGGCGGAAGTATTAAAACGCTCAAAAGTCTCACCAAAGCAAATCTCCATCCAAGTATACCTATCTCCATAGGTAACCTGCTGATAGCCCAAAGACTCCAGCCGGTAATATACGCCACCATCACGCCCATGCTCGCACCAGACCTCATAAGCCCCGCAACTATCGGCAAGCTCACATATGGACCGCCCGGCGTAATCGCTCCCGCCACTGTCCCGAGCAATATCCCCTTCATGCCTGACTCCTTGCCTATCCATTTGGATATGACATCATGAGGCAAAAGTACCTGCACCATCCCTGCCACTATAAAGGCAAAGATAAGCAAGGGTAATATCTGTATTGTCATACGCATGGCCTGATTCAGACCTGCCATATGTACCCCTTTATAATAAGCCGCCAAAAAGAGCGCCACTGCTAATATCCCCATGATAATCGTAGATATAAACATACTAGGTTTATCCCCTTTCTTATTCATAAAGTTCTGTAGAGTTCTGGGAGAAAGTTCTAGGGGACGTCCTATTTGGGGACACCCTCTATATCATCTAATACGAAACTCCTTATCAATAATATCTTCATACGGCCGTGGGGTTGAAACATATATTTTATATTCACGCTGTCTATCCTTTTGACCCTCTCCAAAACTGTAATATAGAGGATCGGTGGTTATTATATCATCTTTTTTTCCTTGTGTATAATAAATACAGCTTGACCATTTATACTCATCAGGGCTTTTGACTATACCAGCCCTTACAGGATTACGTTCTATATAGCGGGCGCATTCCGATAAATATTCATCTTTCGAGACAATCTTGCTTTTATATCTATTTTGATATAAATAACCTTTATAGGTATATTTCTTCTTATAGTAAAATCTGTAAGACTGGAATAAGCCCTGCATAAATTTTGCCAATTCCTCCTTAGAGAATAACTTAAGCAATAGATGTAAATGCGTAGACATAAGGCAATAGTGATAGATATCGAGCTTGAATTTGCACAAGTATTTTCTGATATACTCTAACAACACAGTAAAATCCTCATCATCTTTGCATATCCTTAAACCGTTATTACCTTTTTGCATAATGTGATACACGGAATCATCATATACTAACCTCTTAGTCCTGGGCATAATAAAACCTCCTCTCTGTCTTACTATATAAGACACAAAAGGAGGCTATTTTCTTTCAAATATTTTTAATTTTTTATAAGTAGGGCGTCCCCAAATAGGACGTCCCCTATTTTATCGTCCCCTATTTTATACGTGGTGAGGAAATTCAAGTGACGACTCCTGAGAAATTAGTATTGTGTCCCCCTATTGTATACTATTGTATTCGTAATTTATATAGTTTTTGAGAATATCGCCTTCTCTCAAAAACCTGCTTATCTCCGTAAATGACGGGCCGTCTTTATTGGCCAGGTAATTTCTTGGGGAGAAGTCTATCATGGGCTTCAGCATATAGAGATTTTCCTTTGCCCTTGTCATGGCGACATAAAGAAGCCTCCGCTCCTCCTCTATGGAATCATCATTCCCTATTGACTGGTAAGACGGCATGCAACCCTCTGAAACATGTATGATGAATACCGTGTGCCACTCGAGCCCTTTGGCGGAATGAATCGTGGAAAGTACCAGTTTTGATTTATCTGCGTTGTCATTATCCTTTTTAACAGCACTCTCTTCAGGGGGCTCCAGGGCCATATCAGTCAAAAAATCCTCTATTCTTTCATATCTTAAGGCAATTTTTTCAAGAGAACCAAGGTCATTGATACGCTTATGAAAATCATCATATCTTTCTCTGAAAATAGGCTCATAATATGCATTGAACATCCTCATGATATCAAAAGGCGTTTTGTCTTCGCCGGAGGCTTCCTTAAACACCCTTGACAACCTCTCAGCGTCCTTTGCCTTTTTAAACAGCTTATCACCTGAAGACAGGGCATTTTTGTCCTGACTTATCCTTTTAAACATCTTCCCGGCTGTTTTAGGGCCTACGCCCCTCATTAGAGTGAGGACTCTGTTCCAGCTTATCTCATCGTTTGTGTTATAAAAGACCTGCAAATGAGAGATGAGATCCTTGACATGAGAAGATTCAACGAATTTCCTGCCACCGTATTTGATAAACGGTATATTGCTTCTGGATAGCCCTACCTCAAGGTCATTAGAGTGCCAGCCTGAGCGGAAAAGCACCGCTATGTCCCCGAGTTTTACCCCGCGAGAGCATAGCTCCGTCACCTTCTCTACAATGTATTCTGACTGGCGGTTTTCATTTTCTGTTTCTATAAAATGCGGCATATTGGCGCCTTTTTTCCTCGTGAATAGATTCTTCCTGAATTTTTCCGCGGCAAAGCCTATTATCCTGTTAGTCAGGTCAAGTATCGGCTGTATGGAGCGGTAATTTTCTTCAAGGGTTATCATCCTTGAACCCTTGAATATATTTGGGAAATCTATTATGTTTTTAAAATTGGCTCCCCTGAAAGCGTATATGCTCTGAGAATCATCGCCAACGGCCATGATATTCTTATGCTCTGAAAGCAGGAGATACAGTATGTCGGCCTGGAGCCTGTTTGTATCCTGATATTCATCTACCATGATGTACTTATATTTTTTAGAAAGCCTGGCCTGTATCTCCTTATCGGAGGATAGGAGCTTTTTTAGATAGACCAGCAGGTCATCATAA
>CAJVXD010000108.1 GCA_913009675.1 uncultured bacterium
TATATTGGGCGCCTTTTTTATCTTAAGGAGAAGGTTCTAGAACGCGCTCTTGGGGGGGTGGTCAAGCATCTTACCCCAAAACAGTGGGATAAGGTAAAAAATGTTTTTGCCTCATACCGGGCGTGGTTCGAAAGCAAACAGGGTATAAAGGTAGAAAAGCTGGACGCGGATAGACTGCGTACCTATCTTAATGGATCCTACGGAAAACGGGTGAGTGAGCTTATTGCAAAAGATGCGGCTGTAGCTGATAATTTAAACCAGATGCATAATTTGGAAAAGTTAATCCTTTACCAAAGATGGTTGATGGAATTGGCAAACAATTTTGTGAGTTTTTCAAATCTTTATAATCCTCAAGTTCGTTCCCTTTTTGAAATGGGCACATTAGTAATTGACGGCAGACAGATTACTTTTACAATGAAGGTTCATGACAGGCAGGCACACAAAAATATAGCGGAAAAAAGTTGCATGTATCTGTTGTATGTGAAGGTTACCGGCCGCCAGGATAAAGATATTCAATTTGAGATTGTAGCTGCGGTAACTTCCGGCACTGCAGGCAGGCTGCATCTTGGGAAGCGCGGTATCTTTTTTACCGTAGACGGCCGAGAGTGGGATGCGGAAATAGTAGATATCCTGGAAAACCCCATTAGCATCGGGGAATCGGCGAGAATGCCCTTTCGGCAATTTACAAATTTTATAAGGAAACAAACAGATAAATTCACCAAATCCCGCGAGGGCAAGTTAGAAAAAAGTTTTAATGCCCCTAGCGCCTCAGGAGTGACTCGTGATCTCTTGTTAGGTGGGGGCATAGCTATTGCGGCTCTTGGATCATCCTTTGCTTATATTACCAAGGCCCTCTCCCAAGTAAAACCAGCCCATATCCTCATTGCATTAGCGGGAATAACAGCCATTGTTTTATTACCGGGCATCATTGCGGGTTTTATCAAGATACGCAAAAGGGATATGAGCGTCCTCTTAGAAGCCTCAGGTTGGGCAGTAAATGTGCATATGCGGCTGAGTGCTACTTTGGGACGGCTCTTTACTCACGTGCCGAGTCTACCTAAAGACGCACGCAGGGAACGGAGAGATGCAGTAGCACAGTTCGTAAAAGACTTCGGTTACACTCCGTTGCACTCGATGAGACTGTCTATAGTAGTTTTGATTATCCTACTCATCGCGCTCGGTTTAATACTGGCCCTGGTTACATTCCCTGGATTGAGGTCCTTGGGCTGATATTTATAATAGCTTATGATGATGATAGTGGATAGTGCTAAGATTCAGGAGAGGAGATTGCAATGAATACATTTAAGGAAGTGTGTGATGCGACAAAAGACTATCCTGTAAAAGTTCTTGCAGTTGTTGAGGCCGCTGATGTGACTGTGCTTTCTGCGTTAAAGATGTCTCATGACGCTAATCTTGCCAAGGCTGTTCTTTTTGGCAGAAAATCAGAAATAGAGAAGGCGGCCGAGCAGTGTAGTTTTTCCCTTGATGGGGTATCTATCCGGGAAACTCGCGATGAAATCGACTCGGCGCATGAGGCGGCACTTTGTGTTCGGGAAGGTAAGGCAGATATTTTAATGAAAGGGCATATCCATACGGACGATTTCTGACGAGGAGTCTTAGATAAAGAGACAGGGCTACGTTCAGGGCAATTCATGAGTCATGTCTTTATTCTTCAGCGCGAAGGTAAGTTGCTCCTTGTTTCTGACGGGGCGATGAATATTGCGCCTATATTTGAAGACAAGGCCAGGATTATCCTTAATGCCTTACACCTTGCTGAAATACTTAAAATAGAACAGCCTCGCGTTGCGGTTTTGGCGGCGGTTGAACTGGTTAATCCTCGTATGCCGGCGACTTTGGATGCAGCATGTCTGCATAAAATGAATGACAGGAAACAGTTTTCTCCGGATTGTTTCCTCGAAGGCCCTTTTGCTCTGGATAATGCGGTTGATGAGAAAGCCGCCAGGTCTAAAGGTATAACCGGTAATGTCCCGGGGAAGGCAGATATTCTTATTGTCCCTAATATCGAATCCGGGAATATGCTGGTTAAGAGTTTTGTGTATTTTGCAGGTGGGAAGGTAGCCGGTGTCTTGGTGGGTGCTTCTGTCCCAGTAGTGCTGACTTCACGGGCAGATTCTGATGAGTCAAAGTTTAACTCCATTGCTGTTGCAGTATTGATGAGTGGTGTTCGGAGGCGTCTTAAATTGAAAGTGGGAAGGGTGAATTATTAAGAAAGTATAATAGGAAAGAAAACCTTCCTGGAAACGTCTCTGTTGGCGGACAACTGATTTCCGAGAAAACAAATGTTTACCAGGAAGGGGAAACCTAAATAAATAACCCGTTTACTATTTCTTCTTATGACTAATGCAGTATTTAGATTTTCCAGATGCACGATTTTTACATGCCTTACCTTTTTTTGTTTTAGCAGGACATCTTAACTTCTTTTTTTTTGCCATGTCTCCCCCTCCTTTTTAGTTAACCGTTTAAACCCAACACTTTTACTATAGCATAGCTGTCCCTTTAAGTAAAGGTTTTATATTAAATTTGTCGAGCACATTCTTCAAACCCCTTTAGCCTTCCTGTCGTAGCTTCAGTCTTGACTGTTAGCTGGTAGATTGGTAAGAGATAATCTATGTGCTTTTGGCGATTCCTTATGTTACAATGTCAGTATTATCCCAGGTGTAACTAGGAGATAAGAGGAGATAAGCAGTATGGGTACATTTCTGAAAGACTTTACGCCGATCAACATGGTTGCCTATATCATTTTCGGCGGGATTGGATTCGCTGCGTTTATCTATGGTAAAAAGAATGCATCATGGAGGCCTATGCTGATTGGGCTCGCCCTGATGGCCTATCCATATTTCCTATCAGGAACACTATCCATTTATCTCGCAGGCATCGTTCTCACCGCAATACTGTATTTCTGGAGGGAGTGAATAAAAACCTAACCCCTTTCACCTAATTAAGAGCTACTTTTTAAGATTGATTATTCTCCAGCAGCCCCATCTGATAATTCGTGTCCCGGTCAGGTTCGATTTTAATGAATAGAAGATAGAATCCGGATTGCCCAGAATCGATAGAGGGATATTAAGATGGAGGCTAGCCGGCCTGAGTTTTAAACTGCTCCCGGCCTTATTTATTTTGTACTCCATGTTATAGACAGTATATCTGTTAGCCCGGAGCCCTATCTTGATCTTCGGCATATCCTTAAAGGGTTTTTTATCAGTATAACCGAATAGATAGAACGTTCCTTTGATATCCTTGGTATCAGGCACCCGTTTTAATAATTCAATATCAATGGTCAAATTTTCATTATCGCAGTGAAAAGATACCCTTTTTAACTTCCCCCTTCCTTTAAATGTATTGTTGGTTTTTAAATCATCGGAAAAGAGCTCATTGGAACGTACAAAAGATAAGAGGTAGCTTTTACTATATCCTGTCTGGCTTTTGAATTTCATTAAGGCCTGTTTTTTTCTTTCCACCTGCCATGGGTTAAGTTTTAAAATAAACCAGTTTAAATCCAGCTTGGCTATTTTTTTTGGCACAGAGAGTATTTTATTAGGGTGGAAACCACGATGCGTGGGCCAATGACGGTAGTGGACGATATAAAGATAGATTTGTGGTTTTTGTATCTCGTTTTGTAATTCTAATAAAGCAGCCTTAAGAAACAGATAGAATGCAATATGGTCGCTATTCTGATCCAGGGGATGAGAACAAAATATCTTGGTAGGTTTAAATTTCCTGATGACATTTTCCGTATCATTTAATATGGCTTCAGCGAGATATGGGCTATGCGACACCAGGCCTTCTCCTTCAATGGTCTGCTCAAGTCCCGTCAACGAATCCTTATATTCGTTACCTTCTCCCCAATGATCAACAAAGATTGACCTCGTGCCCTGATCAGGATAATCCAGGAATATAAGCAGGGATCTGTCTATTCCCAAAAGATTCATCGCATCGATAGATTCTTTTCTTCTGATGCGGCCTAATTCTATAAACTGACGCTGTCTATTTTTGAATAGCAATTTTTTTTTGTAGACTATCAAAGATATCGGATTGTGTTGTCCCTCTGTCAGATACACTATTTTTACTTGCGCCCCGATATTTAAGGCCTGTTGAATAACCCCGCCGCAGGCAATTACTTCATCGTCAGGATGAGGTGCGAGTATAAGGATTCTGTCATCTCTTGCGATTGAAAGGGTTACAGAGGAGTCATTAGACCCTGCGGAGGATGAAGTGTTGGCAAATCCTAAAATAAATAAAAGTACGGCTAAGGCACAGCCTGTTTTAAGGTAAGGCTTCATGGTTGGTTTGAATATAGGGGGCTGCTTATTATTACAACCCTGTTTCCATTTTTATATGCGATGCTATTTTTACGTTCTCCTGAGGTAATTTTATCAATGCGTTTTAGGTCGGATTCTTTGAGGACACAGATGATATCTTTTTCACCTGAGAAGAATTTTTTAAGTTCTGAATCCGTGCTCAGGATCTCTATGGGGTGGGGCGTATAAAAGGGGTGTTTATCGCAATTGATTACCACGACGGGCCAATTAGTATAGTAATGTACTCCTCGTACAAAGATCTTGTTACAGAGGATCTCTTTCTTAACGGACCTATCCTTAGGGATCCGGGATAGTAACATCTTATCCGAAAAGGCCCCTTCCAGTCCAGGCATGAGATAATTGAATGTCAGGATGATTACTGTAAATACAGAGGCAAGATTTAATATAAGGGCCAGACCAGGTTTTTTCTTAAATAAGATCGGAAGAGCGTCGTGTAGGGAAAGAGTGTAGATCTCGGTGGTCGCCGTATCATTAAAAAAAAAATAAAAATAATGAAAGATCGGA
>CAJVXD010000109.1 GCA_913009675.1 uncultured bacterium
AACAGAGTCTTTCATTAGTTTTTTTATATTTTTTTTTTTTTTTTTCAAGCAGAAGACGGCATACGAGATATATCAGTGTGACTGGAGTTCAGACGTGTGCTCTTCCGATCTAAGAGATTCGCACAGGTTCTGGCCGATAATCTAGGCCGGGACGATATCCTTGTCATCTCTACCGATATGTCGCATTATCCTAGCTATGAAGATGCCAATAGGATTGACCACAAGACCCTGGAGGCCATAGAAGAGATGGACCTCTCTAGGTTAGTAGGACATATCCGGAAGGTTCAGGCTCAGCATGTCCCGCAGGAAGAGACCCTCCTTTGTGGCATAGATGGTGTCAAGACTATGCTGGAGCTGTGTAATATTTTAGGGGATACCGGAGCAAGGGTTTTAAAATATGCCAATAGCGGAGATGTAGAGATAGGCGATAAATCCAGGGTAGTAGGATATTCGAGCGTTATTTTTTATATCCCTGACAGCTTAGAAAAAAAGGGGGAGGAGATAATGAAGGACGAATATTTGAATAAGGAAGAAAAGAAAAAACTTCTTGCGATCGCCAGGTATTCGATAATAGAAGCTGTTACAGGAAAGAAACAGCCTGAGGTCAAGATTACGGGAGAACGCCTGAAGGAAAACTGTGGTGCCTTTGTGACAATAAAAGAACATGGCCAGCTGCGTGGCTGTATAGGCTATATAATAGCTGTAAAGCCCCTATATGAGACAGTCAAAGATGTCGCTGCCTCCGCTGCAATAAATGACTATAGATTTAGGCCTGTATCAGGGGATGAACTGGATAAACTGAAGCTTGAGATATCAGTCCTTACCCCGCTTAAACGGATCAAGGAGATAGACGAGATAGAACTTGGGAGGGATGGGCTCTACATGAAACGCGGGGTTAATTCAGGACTCTTGCTGCCCCAGGTTGCTACAGAATACGGGTGGGACAGAAAGGCCTTCCTTGAACAGACCTGCCGTAAGGCAGGCCTCGCTATCGATGCATGGAAGGATAAATCCACAGAGATCTACATATTTTCAGCAGAGGTTTTTGACGAGAAGGATACGGAGTGATTGAGTAGTCCATGGCGAAGAAATAAAAAAGGCCGTTTATACAAACGGCTTTTTTTATAGGCTATAGGCCTTTCTGCTTGCGCTACTTCTGGACCTCCTTTTGTTATTATATCTAATGTTAAGTATAGCATATTTTTTTGAAAAAGCAAGGCCGCTATATTAAATGCGGGCGGTGGAAAGCAGTATTAATACAAAGATGTTGATAATGGATACAAGCACGCAGGTTTGTATAATGCCGAGTATAGGGACAAATAAAAGTCCTACCAATACCCCTCCTATGCATGAGCCCAATAGGTCAGCGCCATATAGAAAGCCAACAGTCTTCCCTACGGTATCCTTGGAACCTTTGAGGCAGATCTTGGTTGCGAGCGGGAACTGGAACCCTCCCAAAAAACCGGCTATTATGGGGAGCCATGCAAAACTCAGCTCTAAGGTATTTGCGGCGAGGCCGGCCCCCGTAAGATTGCTTTTTGCAATATAAGTGAGTATTAAAGGAAGGATTAAGGGATAGAGGCAGATAAAGACCTGGGTTTTTAGATATAGAGACCTTTCATCTTTAAGGCCGTCGAGCTGTCTATTTATTAAGAAGGCCCCGATCACAAGCCCTATCATAAACGAACTTAGGATCACCCCTATCTTATAGTATATATAACCGTACAAAAACTGGAATGCAAGGATAACGATGATCTGAAAGGATATCTCGCTCATCCCCGTGGTCGCAATGGATACGGCCACAGGTGTCTTAAAAGAGGATTTTCTCAATCTTTGTATAAGAAAGGCTAAAAGCGCAAGCCCTGTCAGGATCAGGATGAATAGGTTCAGGTCTATCTTATTCAGATACGGCAGCAACCCCCTCCCTGAAAGGAATAGGCTCACCCATAATAGGATATAGTAGAAATACCCTATAGGCTTGAAATCCTTATTTATCTTTGCATCCCTGGATTCCCTGATGGAGCGTTGTAGATATTGGATCCTCATAGGATCCAGTTTGAATGGGAGATAATATTCTCTGACGAATCTTGTCTGTATCCCCCTCTCCTTCAGTCTTTGGATCAGGATTCGGGGATCGTATGTCAATACGCCGGCCTTATTCGACGCCAGGAAAGTGGCATTATCCCCGGGGAATATCTTTATATCCCGGAATTCCTTTTTAAGGGTATTATATATGCTGGCAAGGTAGTATGATTGTTCGGGGTTTATATAGTTCTCCGAGGAACTTAGTCTAAAAGAAAATATCCCTCCCGGCGCCAGGATTCCTTTAACCTCTTTGAAGAATTCCAGAGAATAAAATCTATTGAGCATGGCTGTATAGGGGTCAGGGAGATCAAGGATGATTACATCATAGCCTGTTAGTTCTCGACCGCGTCCTTCGGCAGGCCCATGGGTTCGCCCGGACGATATTCTTCGAGCTTGTCGAGAATAATATTGCTTTACAAAAAGCCTCCCGTCCATATTTATAATGTTTACCCTGGGGTCTTTTATAGGGCCCAGATATTTTTCGCCCAGCTTAATGATCAGCGGGTCGAGTTCAACGTAGTCCACTTTTTTTACATGATACTTGAGGATCTCCTTCAGCGAACCGGATATCCCTCCTCCTATGAGAAGTATCTTTCTTGGCATGGGGTGTTCGAGAAGCGCATAATGGACGGCTCGTTCGCTTGTCAGAAGGTCCCCGCTTGTAAATAAAAGCAGGCCGTTTTCATAAAAGCTGAATGCCTTGCCGGAACGCGTTACGGTAATGTTACCGTATATCGAGTCCCTGCTCTCTATAACTTCAAAGGGCCTGAACTGAGACTGCCGCGTGTATCTTTCTAAGTATGAAGGCCAGTTGAAGATGAATGACAGGGAAAGGATTATTAGATAGAAAACTTGAATCAGGTTTTTATTAAAAAGAAGAGAGGCGGAGAGATTAAGACAGGCCACGATGAAGACATTTTGAAAAACCGACAATGCCTTTATGAGAAAGAAACTATATATCAACCCGCCTATGCCGGCACCGAGGCCCTCCATAAGATATATCCTGCCTATCCCCTTTGCCGGGATCCGGTTTTTTTCAGCATAGACCCTTGATATCAGCGTAAAGGTAAAACCCAGGAGTATGCATATAACGGAAAGCGACAGGAATGAGGAGCCGAGCATTGGCATAACGCCGATGATCTTGCCCGCAGGGATCATTAGGATAGATTTTATGTTTCGAATGAGGCATATCTCGAGGGGTAATATTATGGAGGTAAGAACCTGGATATTGGAAAGAAGCCTTTCTCTCTGTCTCAGCCTATCTACGAATCTTCCTGCCAGGAAGCCCCCAAAGCCGACCCAAAAAAGCCAGCTTGCCAGTATCACGCCAAGCGAGAGTTCGTTGCCGTAGAATACTACGATCAGCTCTCTCAGGATTATGATCTGGCCTATCATCGAGGTCAGGCCGAGTATAAAAGCGCTTAGATTGAGTTTTTTATCCAATCCCATCGCATACAATTTTAACATAGGTTGCTTCAACCTTCAACCTTGAACCTTTATACTCCAGGTGCTATAATATATATCACACGATGGGGGTATGAGCTATGTGCGGTATAGTAGGTTACATAGGTAAAAAGGATGCACTGCCTGTCTTATTGGAGGGGCTCAGAGAGCTGGAGTATCGAGGATATGATTCGGCCGGGGTGTGTGTCTTGGCGGGGAATAGGCTCAGGGTTGCCAAGAGATCGGGAAAGATTAAGGATCTAAGTTTTGCTATAAAGGGCAGGGAAGGCCTAAATAATGCTTCATTGGGTATCGGACATTCCCGCTGGGCCACGCATGGCGCCCCTACAAATATAAATGCCCATCCCCATATAGATTGTTCCGGAGATATTGCCGTAGTGCACAATGGCATTATAGAGAATTTTAATGAGTTAAAGGGGCATCTCATAAAGGAAGGCCACAGGTTCAGGTCAGAGACAGACACAGAGGTGATAGCTCATTTAATCGAGAGATATTATAGAGGCGATTTAATGAAGGCAGTTATAAAGGCAGTTAAGGATTTAGAGGGTTCATTTGCGCTTGGGATTGTGCATAAAGATGAACCTGACCGGCTTATCGCCGTGAGAAAGGAAAGCCCTCTTGTCATAGGTCTGGGCAGGGGAGAGAATTTTATTGCATCAGATATACCGGCATTATTGAAGCATACAAAGAAAGTGATGTATATGGATGAGGGTGAGATTGCCCTGTTGTCAAGGGATAAGGTGCGCGTCTTTGATCTAAAGGGAAGGGACAAGAAGAAAAAGATAGATACCATTAAATGGACCCTTGCCAGTGCCCGGAAATCAGGGTTTGCGCATTTTATGTTAAAGGAGATACATGAACAGCCGCGCATCTTAAGACAGATGTCCTCTTCCATGATAAGGGAAGATTCAAGGATTGTCCTGGACGGTATACACCTGTCAGATAGGACCTTCAAGGCTGTCTCAGATATAGTAATAGTTGCCTGCGGCACTGCATATCATGCAGGCCTCGTCGGTAAATATCTGATAGAAAGATTTAGCCGGATACCTGTAAGCGTAGATGTATCTTCAGAGTTTAGATATAGAAGGCCTATTATTAATAAAGATACGCTTGTTATAGCGATAAGCCAGTCAGGCGAGACGGCAGATACCCTGGCCGCAGTTAAAGAGGCAAAGAAAAAAGGCGTGACGGTTGTCTCTATATGTAATGTCGTGGGTTCAACGCTGGTCAGGATATCGGATGCCGTGCTTTATACCTATGCAGGGCCGGAGATAAGCGTGGC
>CAJVXD010000110.1 GCA_913009675.1 uncultured bacterium
TTTTTTTTTTAATGATACGGCGACCACCGAGATCTACACTCTTTCCCTACACGACGCTCTTCCGATCTTCAAATCCCTTTAAGAAACTAGCACAACATAGAGGCCTGCCGCAATGCCCAAACCCTCCCAGCATCCTTGCTTCATCGCGAACGCCTATCTGTCTCATCTCTATCCTTACCTTAAAGATATGGGCAAGGTCTTTAACCAGCTCCCTGAAATCGACCCTCTCTTTGGAGGTAAAATAAAAAATGAGCTTTGTCCTGTCAAAAGAATATTCTGCATCAATTAGTTTCATGTCCAGTTTACGTTCTTGAACCTTCCTAGAGCACATCTGGGAAGCATTTTTTATACGCCTCTTATTGTCATTTATCCGCCGCATATCTTCTTTTGTAGCTATACGCACAATCTTTTTAAGCGGCTTATCAATATCACCCTCCAGTATCACCTCTGGTTCACCTATTACCTGCCCATAGTCCTGGCCTCTTTCAACCTCTACTATTACATAATCCCCGGGATTGGACATTATATCTTCCGTATAATAATAAAAGATGTTTCCTGCTTCTCTCAGTCTTACCTGTATGGTCTTCCGCATTTCAAATTCCTTTAAGTTCTATCGCCATATTAAAAAGTGCTATCTTGGGGTTCATATTACTCTTCATATATACCATTGTCTTCATTATGGTTGCAATATCCCTCTCGAGCCTATCTATTGAAAACCTGCTTGAATAAGGAGATATCTCCTCAGACCTGTCAACATTCAATAATACAGTTTTATCTTGAGTAAACTTGAATACCATAAGGTCCCTGTACCAGCATAGAAGCATATATAAGGAGGTCTTTAGGTCCCTTTTTATCTCTTCATTTAATGTGCCTTCACGTAATAGAGCGGTTTTTCTGAAGAAAAAATCATTCACTATCCTGTCGCGTGTTGTGATTATATCCATTCTTTCGTATCCCAGTGCCCTGCCGGGACTTCCCATCGCCATATGAGAAAATAAAATTGCCTTTTTTTCATCAATGCCCCGTCTCTGAAGAAAAGCCTGGATCTGATCCTGACCAAGACAAGAAAATCTAACGACCTTACATCTCGAAATAACAGTTGACAAGAGCCCTTCGATATTAGAGGCTGTTACTATCAATATGTGGTTTTCGGGCGGTTCTTCTAAAAGTTTTAAAAGCGCATTCTGGGCCTCAATCGTCATCTCTTCTCCGTTACTTATAATAAAGACAATCTTTCTGCCTTCATATGGTTTAAGACTAGCCTGATAGATTATCCTCCTTATTTGTTTTATCTTTATGGAATTAGACGAACCTTCGGATGAGATAATAAAAACATCGGGATGATTCATGGAATCTATTTTATTACAGGAACTGCAAAGGTCGCAAGCATCTCCTTTTTTCCCATCGCAATTTACTGCCTTGGCAAACTCCATGCTCGTCGTACGTTTTCCTACGCCGTCAGGGCCCAGGAATAAATACGCACCTCTAACCTGATCCTCTGCTATTAGATTCTTGAGTGCTCGTATAGGCACTTCCTGGCCGATTATATTCTTGAATGACATAACGAAAATCCCAAACAGTACTATCTTAAATTTTGACTCTTTTTGATAATTTTAAATAAATACGAATATTTTTATCTGTTGATGCCCCAACTTTCGGTCATTGAGGTTTATTTGTAATCTGATGTCTGGAATTCAGTATCCTTAAAACAACCTTCCTGATCCCCTCCTGTGTTTCAGCAATATCCTCAACTGCTGATATAACCCTGACCCTCTTAGCCTCTTTCCTGGCAATAGCGAGGTAACCTTCTCTTACCCTATTATGAAAAAACAGAGATTTCCTTTCCATCCTATCCTTCGTCTTTCCAAGACGGGCAAGCCCTTTTTTGACATCTATATCCAGTAAAAAGGTGACATCTGGGGATACCCCCTTTGTAATAAACAGGCCTATATCCTTTATGATATCAGGACTAATACCTCCGGCATATCCCTGATAAACAACACTTGCATCCAAAAATCTATCGCATATCACTATATGCCCTTTTCTCAGTGCAGGTCGAATCTTTTCCTTTACTACCTGCACTCTCGCAGCCATATAGAGAAGCATCTCGCAGACTGTGTCCATGTCCTTATTCCTGGAGTCTAACAGGATTTTGCGTATCTTTTCGCTTACAGTAGTGCCTCCTGGTTCGCGGGTATGTAATACCTTCAGGCCTCTTGCCTTTAGAAAATCACAGAGAAGCTTAGAATGTGTGCTCTTACCGCTTCCCTCAGGACCTTCAAATGTGATAAATAGCCCTCTCTTCATAGCATCTTTAAAAATAACTTCACACTTTTGCGTGTGTCACAAAAGTGTGAAGTTATTTTACCCGCCAGGTGGTGCCGTCTTTGCTGTCCTCGAGTATAATACCTGCCTTATCCAAATCTGCCCTGATTCTATCGGCTGTCTTGAAATCCCCGTTTTTCCTCGCATTATCTCTCAAACCTAGCAATCTTTTTATCTCTTTCTCTGAAATTTTGCTGCTCTTAGACCCTGACCGGTCTTTTTCAAAAAGCCCAAGTACCCTGCCTAATTGCAATAAAGTACCCTTTGCATATCTTAATGCCGATAGTTGATATCCGACAACCGATAGCTGCTTATTCATGTAAGTAACTAAATCAAACAAGACCGCAAGCGCTTCTGCAGTATTAAAATCATCATCCATTGCCTCTTCGAATCTTTTACGAAATGTATCTATTTCTTCCTGAGTATATTTTTTAACCTTTAACCTTCCACCTTTGATCTCTAAGTTATTTATCCTATTCAATAAAATACAAAATCTCTCTCTTGCCTTCTTTGCCTCCTCTATTTTCTCAAAAGTAAAATCTACAGGGCTTCGGTAGTGAAAAGAAAGAAAGAATATCTTCAAGGCCTCTGGATGGAATCTCTTAGCTATCTCTTTTACAGAAACAAAATTGCCCAACGATTTGGCCATCTTTGTCTTATCTATAGTAAGCAGTCCGTTATGCATCCAGTAATTTGCAAATTTCTTTCCTGTCGCAGACTCGGACTGTGCAATCTCGTTCTCGTGATGAGGAAAAACAAGGTCTCTGCCGCCTCCGTGTATATCAAAATTCTTCCCGAGATATTTCATGCTCATGACGGAACACTCTATATGCCAACCAGGCCTCCCAGGCCCCCATGGACTTTCCCAGGAAGGTTCACCTTTCCCGGAATGCTTCCACAAGGCAAAATCCAAGGGGTCCTTTTTATTCTTCTCAAGTTCTACCCTAACCCCCGATGACATCTCATCCAGACTCTGACCGGATAACCTTCCGTACCCCTTAAACCTTCTCACCTTAAAATAAACATCCCCGCCTTCTTTATAGGCATAACCTTTTTTTATCAAAACCGTTACCAGCTTAATCATATCCTTTATATGCCCTGTGGCCCTTGGTTCAATGTCCGCCTTTTTTATACCGAGTGTCTCCATGTCCCTATAATAACTTTTGATATACCTTTCCGCTACCTCCTTAACCTTTGCCTTCAGGTTTGCAACTGTCCTACCGGAAACCCTTGATTCTTTCATAGCCTTTTCTATTATCTTATCGTCTACATCCGTAATGTTCCTGACATATCTTACCCTGTAGCCTTTATAATAGAAATATCTTCTCACTATATCAAAAGTAAAGGCGCCGCGCACATGTCCTATGTGGCATTCATCGTATACGGTAATACCACAGGCATAGATTCCGACCCTGCTTTTTTTTATAGGGCTGAACTTGTCTTTTTTCCCGCTAAGCGTATTATATATTTTTATACCCATAACAAAACCGCGTCCTTACGGACGTGGCTCTTACTGTTACAAAGTTTACTCGTCTGTCAAGCCGGACAGCAGGGTGTTGAAGGACGTTCGGCCAAAAGATATGTTGTTTGCAGGGTTGGGCCTCACCCTGCTGCCCGGCTTGACAGAAACTGCCTTCATCCCTGCCTTTACAGGCGGGGAGTTCAGGCTAGATTAAAGTCTTTAGTTTTACGCTTTGCGCTCTGTATCTTTCACTAAACACGCAATTGCATATGCCGCTATTGCCTCTCCCCTGCCTATGGCCCCAACCCCTTCCTGTGTAGTGGCCTTTATACTTACATTGTCTCTGTCTATCCCCAAGGCATCTGCTATCTTTTCTTTCATATGCTCCTTAAAAGGCGCTATCTTGGGTTCTTCTAATATAATCACAGAATCTATATAGTCCACCTTAAAACCTTTTTCTTCTACCGACTCTTTGACCTTCTTCAAAAGTTCTGCGCTCATTATACCGATAAACCTATCGTCATCTACGGGGAACTGATGTCCTATGTCGTCTAATCCCGCGGCCCCTAATATGGCATCACAGATCGCGTGTATAAGGGCATCACCGTCTGAGTGCCCCTCAAGCCCCATTATGTGCGGGATCTCAATGCCCCCCAGCATAAGCGGCCTATCCTCGACAAATCTGTGTATATCATAACCTATGCCAACCCTCATATACAATGCTCCTTTCAAAATACGAATATCTAAGTTTCGGATTTCGTATTCAGAATCTTTTAATCAGCACCTTTGCTAACTCCAGATCCTCCTCGGTTGTAATCTTTATATTGCTATAGGAACCTAAAACAATCCTGGGCTTAACGCCTATAAGTTCCACCAGCATAGAATCGTCTGTTATATCAATCTTTTTTCGGGCTGCTTTTTCATAGGCCTTTTCTATCAAACCCCTCTTAAATACCTGGGAGATCGGAAGAGCGTCGTGTAGGGAAAGAGTGTAGATCTCGGTGGTCGCCGTATCATTAAAAACAAAAAATAAAAAACGAT
>CAJVXD010000111.1 GCA_913009675.1 uncultured bacterium
TATGATATTTTTTTTTTAATGATACGGCGACCACCGAGATCTACACTCTTTCCCTACACGACGCTCTTCCGATCTAAAACGAACAACAAATAAGGGGAGGGGGTAATCTATGAGGACAGGGCGCAATCTAATAATAATAACGTGTTTGTTTTTATGCATGATTTTATTTATTAATAACGATGTTTTTGCTCTTGGCGGTGGAGGTTTCAGGAACGAGGCGGCATTGGACCCAGAGGCAAGCGGAAAAGCACTTTCGTTTGTAGCTCAGGCAGATTCGCCTTCAGCTGTTCATTTTAACCCCGCAGGACTTGTCCAGCTGGACGGGAACAATGTGCAGGTAGGTTATACTTATGAAGCGCCGTCTAATTCTCACACCGACACAAGCGGCGTGGAGACCCAGATGCAAAGGCAGGCTTTTTTGATACCGAATTTTTACTATGTAAGTGATCTTGGGAGCAAAGACTGGAGGTTCGGTATAAGCGCCACATCGCCTTACGGCCTCTCCACGGACTGGGCAGACGATAGTTTCTCGAAGTATCAGGCGACAGAATCCCAATTAAACTTTTTCCAGATCAACCCTTCAGTGGCCTATAAAGTCAATGATATGATTTCCTTGGGATTCGGAATAGATTATATGAGATCAAATATATCAAAGCATAAGAGAACAGCTGCCTTAATAGGTGAGGGAGATTTTCAGTTAAAAGGAGATGACGATGCGTGGGGTTATAATATAGGGATCCTTATCAAACCTTCAGATAAACAGAGCATAGGCCTTTCCTATAGAAGCGAGATAGAATTGCTGTATAAGGGCAAGGTTTCGCTTACTGATTTAAGCGCGCTCGCCCAAGCTACGTATTCATTCACAGGGCCTTCATATTCTACCGATATCGAATCCAAACTTACGCTACCTAAGAGTCTGGTGGCAGGATACGCTTTTAGGCCAAACAAAAAATGGATAGTAGAGATCGATTGCGAATGGACAGGCTGGTCGTCTATACAGGAAGATTTTGTCAGATACCCTAATGAGAGTAACGCAGGCCGGTTAAGTCTTTTAAATAGTGGCAATCCTGCCGCGAAGGATTGGCACGATTCAATGGCGTATGGTATAGGCGCCGAATACAAAGCAACGGATAAGCTGGCGCTAAGATGCGGCTATCTTTATTACCAGAACCCCATACCGAGCGCTAACTTCGAGACTGCGTTGCCGGATTCTAACAGGTATTGCGGCACCCTCGGTTTTGGTTACAAGGTGAACGAGAATCTAACTTTTGATGTAGCTTACCTTGGCATAGTAAATGCAGATAGAAACGTGACCAATGACGTCGCTATCGCCAACGGCGCCGATCTAGATGGTAAATATGAAGGCTACATGAATATTATCTCGGTAGGATTTACATATGCCTACTAACTAAATATATAATATATATTGAGAGGAATCGTGGATGAGATGAAAAAATCTAAAAACATAAATTCTGCAGGAAACTTAAACACGATACAGGTTTCTCTGCGAACGAGGATCAAGCTTTATAAAAAAAGAGCTCACGAGATAGAGGAGTCTTTATCTAAAAGACCGGAAGACTGGGGAAAATTCCAAAGTGAATTCAATTCAGAGGTTAATGCCTTCTTTCGAGATATTATGAATTTTGAAAAGGCTTACCTTTTTAATGGGCATAAAGAAAAGGTTTATAAACTTAAGCGTCTTTTCGTTAATAGACTCAGGAAACTTTTTAAGAGAGGCGTATATTGCGATTGGAGCATTTGCAAACCCTTTGGTTATGCAGGGGATTTTAAAATTATAGATGATATATATCAAAATAATCCATCAACATCTGGTTTTGATCGACTCTTCGATAATTATTACCAAATGTCCAGCATCTGCGTTGCAGTGAGAAACCGAAAGGAAGATTTTAAAAGATTGATCGTCAGTTTTATCAATCAAAGAAAAGGTTCTCCTCTAAGGATTATGAATCTTGGATCGGGTCCCTGTAGAGAGTTAAAAGAAATATTTTCTTCTAATAGTTTAGTTAATAAAGATGCTATTTTCGACTGCTATGACAATGAGGTAAAGGCATTAGAATATTCGAAGGCATTGTTAAATGGTTTTTCAAGAGTTAATTTCATTAAGGAAAATGCATTAAAAATAGCTGTTACAAAAGATGTGACTTCTGTAATAAAGAAAAGATACGACTTTATTTATACGATGGGAGTTGTTGATTATTTTAATCGTAGGATTTGCGTTAGGATAGTCCGTAATCTTAAAAAGCTTTTAAAGAGAAGTGGTGTTCTTGTTATTTCAAATGTAAGGGATAAGTATAGTAACCCATCAGTTCATTTTATGGAATGGGCAGGGGATTGGAACCTTATATACAAGAGCGACGAAGATTTTAAAAGAATTTTTACTGAGTCCGGTTTTAAAGAAGAAGAATTAAAAACTCAATACGAACAGCAAGGAATCATGCAGTATATAATTGCTTCCAACACATAGCCCCCTACAGGAAATATCCGTTATGAATGCCAGCAACTTTTATTATCCTTTATCAGCTTTAATCAACGTTATAACTAGTATAGTCTTAGGTTTTATTGTCCTCGCCAAGAATAAGACCAATATAAGAAATATTACTTATGCGTTATTTTGTTTAAGTATTGCTGTATGGAGTGGGTTTTATTTTCTTTGGCAGATTTCTAATACTGAGGAAGCTGCTCTTCTTTATTCTCACGGCCTCATGGTAGGTGCTATCTTTATTCCGATCTTCTATTTGCACCATATTCTGGTATTGTTAGATCTGGGCAAGTCTAAGAGCCGTGTAATATTTTTAATATATATAGCCGGGATAATATGTACAGGGTTTAGTCTGACCCCATATTATATTGCAGGTATATCGCCTGAGATGTCTTTTAAATTTTGGCCAAGGGCCGGGATTTTATTTAGTGTATTTTTGCCAATATGGATTTTTATAGTTGTATATGGTATTTATCAAATCCTGAAGGCATATGGTGACTCGATAGGGAAAAAGAGGAACATGTTAAAGTATGTCTTAATTGCGACTTTGATTGGTTGGGGAGGAGGCGCGACAAATTATCCTCTATGGTATGGCATTCAGATCCCACCAGTAGGGAATATTCTAGTATCCGGTTATATTATTATCACAGCCTATGCTATAGTTAAGTATCGGTTAATGCAGATAGAAATAATTATCAAAAAAACTTTAATCTTTGCCGGAATTTTTACATTTGTATTTAGTGTATTTGCGGGAGTTACATTCTTTACTCAGGAATTTTTGGTGATGCTGCTGGGTGATAGGACGCGATATGTCATTTTCTTTATCAGTGTATTTTTGATTACTTTAGGCATGAAACCCTTGGAAAGATTTTTGGTGCGCATTACAGATAGTATATTATTTCAGCGCAAATATGATTATCAGCAGACGCTGAAAGAGGCCAGTGAGGGTATGACGCTTATTACGGATATGAAGAAACTCTTGAATCTTATTGTGAGGGTCGTGACGAAGAGTGTAAGGGTAAAGAGCGCGGTGATATTTCAATTTGACGAGGTAAAAAATAAATATATCTTGAAGATTCGCAGGGGGACAAATAAAAGACACACAGGTTACGCGCTGCAAAAGGATAGTGCTCTGGTTTCCTGGTTGAAGAGCCATAAAGAAGCTATTTTGTCCGATGAAATAGAAGACTGGTTGAAATCGGGAAGGTTTTTGCGGAGAGAAAAAGGGCTGAGGGGAAAATTAGAGGACATAAAAAAAGAGCTGGAGACTATGGATGGCGTAGTCTGTGTCCCAAGTTATATCAAAGGTCATCTTATAGGGTTTCTGGTTCTGGGAGAAAAACTCTCAGGAGACATTTATACACAGCAGGATGTGAGGCTTCTTTCTACCTTGGCAAGTGAGGCTGCGATAGCTGTCGAGAATGCCAAGAATTTTATGGAGTTAGAGAGGTTGAGGGAGAAGGAAAGAGAGAGCTATATTCAGACAGTGCTGGCGCTTGCGCAGACGGTTGACGAAAAGGATTCTTATACCCATGGACATCTTGAAGATGTCGCCTTCTATGGCATGCAGATAGGCGAAGAGCTGGAGGCCTCAAGCGAATTTAAGCCAACTATAGATAAAGAGGATCTGAAGACAGCCCTGAGCCTTCACGACATAGGAAAGATAGGTGTGCCGGATGCAATATTGCACAAAAACGGCAGCTTGACACCCGAAGAGTGGGTCGTTATGAAACAGCATTGTGAAATAGGGGCGAGGATTGTGGAGCCTATTGAAAAACTGAGATATGTCGGAAACATCATAAAACATCATCAGGAAAAATATGACGGCTCGGGTTATCCAGACGGGTTAAAGGGCGAAGAGATACCCCTGGAGTCCCGCATTATTGCTGTGGTGGACGCATACCACGCGATGGTCTCAGACAGACCTTATAGGAAGGCGTTGTCGGAGACGGTTGCCCTCGAGCAGCTAAAGACTAACATTGGCACGCAATTCGATCCTATTGTGGTAGGGGCGTTTGTCAGGGCGTGGGAGAAGGGGAAGATAAAGAAAGTACAGGGCGTAGAGCGAGAAGCGCAAAACTCAACTAAAGATGAATTCTAAGGTGAGTAAAAAATAGGGACAGGCACCTAATTTAACTTCACACTTTTCTCTGTGTCACGAAAGTATGAAGTTATCTTGTTTTTCGAGAGTAGAGGTTATTTTATGAAATACATAGTTCTTGTCGGCGATGGGATGGGGGATAGGCCCATAGAGGAATTGGACGGTAAGACCCCTCTGGAAGTAGCCAAAACGCCCAA
>CAJVXD010000112.1 GCA_913009675.1 uncultured bacterium
TGCTTTTCTGCGCCCGGCTATACAAACCAGTATATCGTCTGGCTGAAGAGGTCGATGAAGTTAAAATCGAACCGGTATGTGCCGCCAGCCAAACCTTTATTTATAGCCTTGAATCTAAAACGTTCCTTTTCTCCGGCATTAAATAGCAGGCCTTCGTCTAAAGGCGAGATATTTATTTCAGGAGAAGGCACCGGTTCCAACAGGACGTTGGGATCTCCTACATAGAACCTCTCTACGGCCTGCGAGTCTTTCTCCGGGGACGAAGATCTTAAAACCGCCTGCAGGTAATATTTTCCAACCTCCTCGATGCCGGGGATTTCTATGTCAATCTGCTTTGTATCTTTTACATTAGAAATGCTTGATGTCTTTTCAAAAATCACCGGTATTTCCAGGGGGTACGGATCATCCGGAATATAGAGTGCCATTAAGCTATATCTTAAATGGGAAGACTGACTATTATATCTATCATGAATCTGGATGAAATAATTCGAAGGTTCCCTTACCTCAAATTCCAGTGTCAGGTCTTCACCTTTAAACCCTGCAGCTGAACCAATCCATGATCTGCCTGCGGCCCTATAAAGCTTGATGTATGGCCTGATATTTTCTGGTACATTAGTTAGATGGATCACCATCCTCCCGGAATCAGGAACAGATAATCTATAAAAATCGGCATCTCCCTTTGTCGAGATCGTAGCAAAATACCCCTTGCCAAACTCGATGAGTACGGCATCATCCCTTGTGTTATTCGGTTCATATCCATCGAGGGTCTTTATGAAATAGGCCCTGAAGGAATAAGGGTCAGGTGAAGAAAAGCTCGAATACCAATCCTTTACCAGGAGATAATACAGGCCTGGTTCTTTTATCTCTGTCTCAAGGGTTATCTTTTTGCCAGCTGCGCCGGCCTTTTGCGATACTACCTTAGCCGAAGAGTCGTAAATCTTGAGGGAAGGCCTTAATCCTTGAGGCAGGTCCTGCATCTTAATACAGAGAATGCCCTTTTCTTTTATGTCAATCAAAAAATAATCATCGTCGGCCTTTGGAAATATTGTAGGCGATATTTCTTCTCTCATGTCAATCTTTTTTGCGCTATTAAAATCTGGATTCGACTCATATTGGTCCATGCCCTCTATGAGGTCCAGCCGTAAGATATATTCCTCCTGAGACGAGAATGTATTATATCTATCTTTAAGGAGGATGTAATAAGGGCCTGCATCGGAAAGCTCCAAAGAATAGTTGATCTCCTCGCCTGAAAGACCTGCGGTAGAACCAATCTGTCTTTTTTTTGGATTATAAATCTTGATGTCAGGCCTAAGGCCCTGTCTAACATTCTTCAGTGAGACATTCAGTATGCAGGCTGAATCAATATCTATCCTGAAGTAGTCCTCGTCTCCATAGTCGTAGATTTTGCCGCGTACAATCTTTTCTGAACTTACTTCACTAGCAGTTTCAAAATCATTGTTGGGTTCTATTTCTTTAACAACGGACTTCTCGACCTGACTGCCTTCGGCAGGGTCGCCCGAAGAATATTGTCCGGGAGGGACCGAATGAAGTAAGGCCGGGTCGAGAACATTCCTGCCTTCCTTCAGTTCCATTTGCCTGCTGATATCCTCAGGCTGTATCTTTAACTGATAGGTACCAACAGGGAGATAGCTGAACTCGAATTTACCGTCGGTTGAGACAACCCCGTACCTCGTAGACGCATCTGAGGATGCTACGCTGATCGGCGTAATGGTTAACTCCGAACCTATCCAATCTTCAAGTGTGCCGGAAAGTCCTCCGTATCTCGAAGGGTCCAGAGTAATATCCAGATTATTATCTCCCGGCAGGAGATTCACTTTTTTTACAAGGCGGTCGAACCCCGGCGCCCGAATGCTTAGCATGCATTCACCTTTCCTGAGGCCCTTCAGTAGATATCTACCCTGGCCATTCGTATAGACACCGTTTATATCAGCACCTTTTACTACGCTGCCCTCACTATCCCTCACTATCCCCCATAAACCCCCCTTCTCAACGTCCTGCAATATCCTTATATCCAGGCTTGCCGAATCTATCTTTCCTCCCTTATTATTAATAATTATCTTTGCCAGGATCGATTCGCCCGGCCTGTATACAGGCCTTTGCATGTCGATTGTCAGCAGTTCAAAAAAGCCGGCAGGGAGTTTATCCTTTACGTAAAGCAATGGAGCCGGTATGTCAATATTCACGCTCTTTGAGCCCAGAAGCTTGGAGTTTGAAAATGCGCTTAGTTTTATTCTATATATGCCTCTTACTGCGTTTACAGGTATCCTAAAATCTCGTTTCCATGAATCGCTTGCTCCCTGAATCAAGCCAACAGCTCTTGTATCGTAATAGACCTCGTTATTCTTCGAATCAATAACATTCAAGATAAGCAAAAGTTCGATGCCCGCTTTTGAATTATTTTTTACAGTGGATTCTATCGATACCTCCCGACCCGGGGTGTACTGCCTCTTATCAGTATCCATAGTTACATCTACACTCCCTGGATAAACGTTGATCCCCCTCTCTGCACGGCCAAGAAAACTATTTTCGGAGGAATAGAAATCCGCTGCGAGACGGTCGGTTGCCCTTGTGATTATCTTCTTTTCAAATGAGACAGAGGTATTGGCCGGGACCTTTAGCGATTCTGTGAATTCTATCCCGTGGTGGTAAAATTCGGCCTTGCATTTTACTACCTCATCGTGAGTGGTGTTATTTTTGATATGCAGGGTAAATGCGGCCTCGGAGCCGGAGATATAATTTTCCCCGTCGCTGGTTATATCAAAAGTAAAGCCTGGATTTTCTACAGAACCTTCCGGAGGTTGTGTGAAACAAAAATAAAAACCCTCTGTCTGAGGCTGGATGATCTCTGAGAGAGCATTGTAAAGTATATAGTCCACGCGGTAGATGCCGGGTTTGTTTAGAGGGACACCTAATTCGTATTCTGGGACAGAGGCAGTCTTTCTTTCCAGGATATCCCCTCCGGGGGATCTCAGGATCATCTCTATCTTGTCAAAATCCCTGTATACCTGGATTTTTTGTTTGATACCCTTACCTGTGGCCGTCTCCAATAGGTCCCCGCTCGCCTTCTTTGACCATCTCACCATATCTCTTATCAGGGCTATCTCCGATGAACTAGTCTGGCCGTTCAAATAGCCCCAGTCGGAATACAAGGACGCAGCTATGACAAGGCCCCGGCCAAAATGATACATGAGCATTACCGGCATAAGGTTCTTGGTCCTTCTGAGGAGCACCTTTGTATCATCGGGGTAATTCGTAAAATATCCGTCGAGTTTTATGTCGGGGTAGAGTTCGGTCTGTGACGATAGGATCTGGTGAAAACTTTCAATATAGGCAGCCCTTGAATGACACGATGCATCCTCTTGCCACCCATATGCCTCTATGGGAGAGCCGGGAAGCGCCTTAAAATCATAACCATACTGTTGTGAGAAACATATAACTGTGCCGCCATTTTTTACATATTCAGAGAGCTTCTTTTTGAATATAGACGAATGGGAAAGACCTGAAAGCCCGCCGGAGGGGATCAGCAGTAATTTTTGTTCGTCTATAATCGACGGGTTAAAGGTCTGGTCAACAAGACGGACAGGCTCTCCGACCTTTTCTATCACCAGCTTCAGGAGTTCATTGTAGTAGCCATTGGCCAGGATAGCAATATCAGGGCATTCCAGGTATTCCCTTGAGGCATTGATGAAACTATCATGAAGGATTCCATTGGTCTTGGTCAACAATCCCTGCCATTTCCCAATAACATCCTCTTCCTTTTCACTGCCATCCAGATCCCTTTGCGCCTTTTCAAAAGATGAAATACCCTCCCAGTATTTCAATAGATATGATTTATTCTTTCGGCCTGCTATCCTTAGATACAGATCAAAGAGTCTCCGCGGGCTGATATTTATATTTTTTGCAAAACTCAGGGTGTCAAATGTCTCATCCGGATGGTCGATGCCCGGACCCGAGAGAAAGGCAAGCAGGTTTTTATTTCTATATGGCTTGCAGCGTTTGAAAAAATTACTCTCTCTCCCCTTTTCCAACCTATCAAGCAATGCCGTCATAACCAGCTCACTATTACAAAAACCGAGATGATCGAGACCTATAAAATATTCATAGCCAATATCCTCTCTCCCTTTTATGATGGGACTCCAATCTCCTACAACCCAATCTTCGTCCCCGATCCCAATAAAGGTCTTTATGGAAGCTGCCGGCCCAAGGCCCTCTATGCTTTTTAAAAAAGGGCTCTCGGGCATCAACTCTCTTCTCAGGCCCTCTGATTCGACCCTCCCGCCGGGGATCCACACTTTATCAGCTGTCAATTCCAGGCAATATTCATAGGCAATCATAGCCTGTGTAAAAAGTGAAGGGATAATCTGTACTGTCTGTTTTATATTGGCCACCGAACTCGTAGAACCATTATTGGGCGGTGCCAATTCTATCAATCTATCGATATTATTTCTGTAAGGGACAAGTCCCTGTGAACGGGAATAGGATGTAACGGCCAGGGCGCCCGTGGAATGGGCTATGACATCGGCTTTCTTGTAGTGCCTGTTAGGAAGGTTTTTATTGAGGTAATCGATGCCATACCGGAGTGCAATGCCAACGTCGTCACCAAGATCCCTGACGCCATAATCCCATGAATTGCCTACAACAGGGGCATCGACTTTATGGTCACCGTCTGTGTCAACTGAGTTGCCCCGCATGTCGACGACTATTACATCGTAGCCGTTGCTGTTTAGAGATCGGAAGA
>CAJVXD010000113.1 GCA_913009675.1 uncultured bacterium
AAGGAGAAGAGAGAGGATAGGAAGTATAAGAAGCATGACAGGTGGATGTAACGAGGGAAGAGGGAGGGGAGGGGGGGAGGAGGGGGGGGGTGGTTGGTTTTTTTTTTTCAAGCAGAAGACGGCATACGAGATATATCAGTGTGACTGGAGTTCAGACGTGTGCTCTTCCGATCTAAAGTATAAGGCCAAGACTTAAAGCTAAAGATTTTAAGTCTTACAGTTTAGTTTTTCGCTTTTCGTTTTGCACTTTTCGTTTCTATGTGATTAGAAAAGTAATTTGTGTGGGCCGCTAGCTCATGTTGGTAGAGCACCGCCCTTTTAAGGCGGGTGTGCCGCGTTCGACTCGCGGGCGGCTCACCAGAACCAACGGCAAGGCTTAAGCTTTAAGTTGTGGATTATCGCTTAAAAGCTCAAGGCTTATAACCAGTAGAACATGAAGCCCTATGAGATTATTGAACATACTGCTGATGTAGGATTAAAGGTAAGCGCTAAAACCCTGAAAGAGTTATTCGAGAATGCAGCAAAGGGGATGTTTGGTATCATAACAGGCGAAGATAGGGTTAAAAGTTTACAGTTTAAGGTTAAAAGAGACATCCGGATAAAAAAAGAAGTTGAAGGACTTGAAGAATTGTTAGTAGATTGGTTGACAGAGCTCTTATATATTTTTAATAAAGAGGAAATATTGTTCGATAATTTTAGAGTAGTCGAGTTAGATAGTAGCGGGATAACCGGCGAGTTACAAGGAAACAGGATAGACCTCTCACAGGAAACCCTCCAGACAGAAATCAAAGCCGTTACCTTCCATAACCTTAAGATAGAAGAAGATAAAAGCGGATTCAGCTGCAAGATTATCTTTGATGTGTAGATTAGAAAAGATAGATAACTACCGATGGCAAATTCCTCAATCTTATAAATCAGAGATGAACGTCCCCGGTCTTATCTATGCAAGCCAGTCTCTTATCCCCCCAATCCTAAAAGATAAAGCGCTTGAACAGGTTGCAAATGTAGCATCTTTGCCAGGCATAGTAAGGTATTCTCTTGCAATGCCTGATATACACTGGGGCTATGGTTTTCCAATAGGGGGAGTAGCTGCGACCGATCCAGAGAATAAAGGTGTAATTTCTCCCGGAGGGGTAGGATATGATATAAATTGTGGCGTGAGACTTATGCGTAGCGAATTGACTGCCCAGGATATAAAGCCGAGTATGGAGAATTTAGTCAATTCTTTATTCAAAACTATACCCTGTGGGATTGGTTCAAAGGGTGATATTAAAGTAAGTGACAAGGAAGAAGAGAAGATTTTTCTAAAAGGCGCAGGATGGGCGGTAAAGGAAGGCTATGGCATAAAGGAGGATCTTGACTACACAGAAGATAGAGGGTGCATGGAGGACGCTGACCCCTCAAAGGTCTCTGACAGGGCATACGAGAGAGGGAGGAAACAGTCGGGGACACTTGGTTCAGGAAATCATTTTTTAGAGGTCCAGGCAGTAGAGGAGATATACGATGAAAAAAGTGCAAATATCCTCGGGCTCTTTAAGGGCCAGGTTACAGTAATGATCCACTCCGGTTCTCGTGGTCTGGGATATCAGGTATGCGATGACTATGTAAAGAGTATGATGTATTGCCTGAATAAGTATCATATTAATGTCCCTGATAGACAGCTTGCGTGCACACCGATAGAATCCCCTGAGGGGAAGGCATATCTTTCAGCAATGAGATGCGCTGCAAATTATGCATGGGCGAACAGGCAATGCCTTATGCATCTTACAAGGTTGGTTTTTGAAAAGGTCTTTGAAAAGAGTTGGGAACATTTGGGCCTGCATCTTGTATATGATGTAGCACACAATATCGCCAAGATGGAAAGACATAATCTGGACGGTAAAGAAAAACTCTTATGCGTCCATAGAAAAGGGGCTACAAGGGCATTTCCTCCCCGGCATCAGGATTTACCAGAGAATTATAAAGAGATAGGCCAGCCAGTGATAATCCCCGGAGACATGGGTAGCTATTCTTATGTGCTTACAGGTACTCAACTAGCTATGGATGATACCTTTGGTAGTACTTGTCATGGAGCAGGCAGGTCTTTATCTCGTTCAGCCGCCATCAAACAATGCAGCGGACGAAGGATAGATAGGGAACTTTTTGATAAAAGTGGTATAATAGTTAGAGCGAAAGGGAGATCAACCCTTGCGGAAGAAGCGCCGGAGGCATATAAGGATATAGAAGAGGTAGTAGAGGTAGTTCACAAGGCTGGC
This sequence comes from uncultured bacterium, assembly GCA_913009675.1. GTDB lineage: Bacteria > Omnitrophota > Gorgyraeia > Gorgyraeales > Gorgyraeaceae > CAJVXD01. Next base: position 2,256 of record CAJVXD010000113.1, read on the forward strand.
ATCTCAAAGAAAGTAGCCAGAATGAAACCTCTTGGCGTAATAAAAGGGTAAAAGGAGAGTTATGTTAGATATTAAATTCATAAGAGAAAACTCGGATATAGTTAAGAAGGCTATAAAGGATAGAAACCTGAGACTTGACCTAAGAGAACTTCTGGTCCTGGATAGTGAACGTCGCAAGATTCTGATTGAAGTAGAATCTCTGAAGGCAGAAAAGAATAAGGTCTCTAGGGGCGGAAAGCCTAATCCAGACGTCATATCAAGAATGAAAGTTATATCCCAAAAAATAGGTTCTTTAGATACAAAAGTGGAGGAAATTGACAAAAAACTTGGCATTTTGTTACTTAGTATCCCAAATATACCCCATAATTCAATACCTGTTGGTAAACCAGATGCCAATAAAGAAGTAAGAAGATGGGGAAACATACCTAGTTTTGACTTTAGCCCAAAGAATCATATGGAGTTAGGTAAAGAACTTGATATACTTGATTTTCCCAGATCTTCAAAGATTGCCGGTTCAGGATTTTGTCTTTTTAAAGGCCTTGGTGCTCAATTAGAAAGAGCACTTATTAATTTTATGCTCGATTTACACACAAAGGAGCATGGCTATAAAGAAATATCACCCCCCTTTCTTGTTAATAGGGCCAGCATGATAGGGACAGGTCAATTACCAAATCTTGAAGAAGATATGTATGCGTTAAAAGATGAGGATATGTTTTTAATCCCTACGGCCGAGGTACCTGTAACCAATATACACAGAGACGAGATTTTAAGAGAAGAAGAGTTGCCTGTATATTATACTGCCTATACGGCCTGTTTCAGACGCGAAGCAGGATCTTACGGTAAAGATACAAAGGGGCTTATCAGGGTTCACCAGTTTGATAAGGTAGAAATGCTTAAGTTTGTAAAACCAGAAAACTCTTACGACGAACTCGAATCGCTCTTAAACAATGCAGAAGAGGTCCTGAAGAGATTGAAACTCCCCTATCGGGTGGTTATGCTTTCGACTGGAGACATAAGCTTCGCTGCATCTAAATGTTATGATATTGAGGCTTGGGCGGCTAGTATAGAGAGACATCTGGAAGTATCTAGCTGTAGCAATTTTACAGATTTTCAGGCCCGCAGGGCAAATATAAAATACAGGGCCAAAGACAAGAAAAAGCCGATGTATGTCCATACCCTTAATGGCTCCGGGATTGCAATGCCGAGAACAATGATTGCCATAATCGAGAACTATCAGCAAAAAGACGGCAGCATTTTAGTACCGGAGGTCCTCAAACCTTATATGAATAATCGAGACAGGATAACGAAAGAATGAATTTGATTTTTAAGATATTACGTTTTCTAGGGAGCATATTATTGTTTCCGGCTTGTGTGGCAGTAACAGTAAGTTTTTACAAAGGCATCATCTGTATAAAATCGGTTTCAGATTCAGCTCTATTTTTTATACTGGGGGCGCTGGCATATTCTATCCTGCATCTCCTTTTCTTCAGGCTGAATTTTTTATATGTCCTTGGTCATGAGCTGACTCACGCAATAACCGCTCTTTTCTCAGGTGGCAGAGTAACAGGGATGAAAGTTTCATCCAAAGGCGGGAACGTGCAGACTACAGCCCCGAACTTTTTTGTTATACTTGCGCCTTATCTTGTTCCGGGATATACAGTTTTTATAACGGTTTCGTATTTCTTGCTGTCCTTTTTTATAAATGTTTCAAAATATTCAGGCCTATTTATTTTTCTCATAGGTTTTACGCTGATGTTTCATCTGGCCTACACCTCCGAATCGATAAAGGAAAAACAGCCTGATTTGATGAAAACAGGATACTCATTTTCTATATCATTTATTTATATAAGTAACCTGATAATAGTGTTTGGTATAATCAGCCTTTTGTTTAATGAAATAAGATTCTTTGATTTTCTTTCAGGTTCTTTTGAAAGATCAAAAGAGTTTTATTATTCTTTTTGGCGGCAGTTGTTTTTATAGGGAGAGGTGCGTGAGCGGTTTAAACGGCACGCCTGGAGAGCGTGTGTACTCGTAAGAGTACCCAGGGTTCGAATCCCTGCCTCTCCGCCAGTCGCCTCAGACGAATGATCCTGAGAAAATCAAAATACATAATTAAAATTATATCTATTAGCAAAAGAGTGGATTCAAGATTTAAAGCATAAAGTATTGAATACCTGACAGTAGGCGGAGAGGTGGCTGAGCGGTTGAAAGCGGCGGTCTTGAAAACCGTTATGGGCGTAAGCTCATCGGGGGTTCGAATCCCTCCCTCTCCGCCAAGTAGGATAAGGGGCGTCTCTTCCTCAAAGACGCCCCTTATCCTACTTGGCGGTGTATTCTTTCCTTTGTTCGAACTCACTTCAAGGGTTCCCTTGAAGCAAAGTCCCTGTAGGGGATTAAGCCCAATCCGCGCCAGCTCAGCAAGCCCCGCCCAGCCAACCCCGCAAGGGAAATAGGGGGTGGGGCGTTGCGTCCTCGCCATCAACGTCATTGCGAGCCCCGCAAA
>CAJVXD010000114.1 GCA_913009675.1 uncultured bacterium
TGCAAAGAGGATTGCTGTGTCGATCGATCGGATCGATGGCACAAGGTTATCTGTGGGGGCGCTGGATATAACGTTATACAGAGATGATTTAAGCCTTGTGTCTGAGCAGCCGGTGATGCACGGGACAGAGATTGATTTTGACATAGAGACTAAGAATGTAATCCTCGTGGATGATGTTTTGTATACGGGCAGGACCATACGTTGTGCCCTGGATGCGTTGATAGATTTTGGAAGACCAAAGACTATCCAGCTCGCTATCTTGATAGATAGAGGGCACCGTGAGCTTCCTATAAGGGCCGATTATGTAGGGAAAAACCTGCCGACCTCTCAAAAGGAAGTGGTGCAGGTGAGATTGGAAGAGATAGACGGCGAGGATAGTGTTTTTATAGAGGAGTTAGGTAATGGTTAGCATGACGGCAAAGAAAAAACCGAAATGGGTCCATAAGGACCTTCTGGGCCTGGAATACCTCTCGACAGAGGATATAGAGCTCCTCCTTGATACGGCAGGCTCCTTTAGAGAGATATTGGACAGGACTATAAAGAAGGTACCTGCCCTCCGCGGAAAAACAGTCGTAAATCTATTCTATGAGCCTTCTACGAGGACGAGGGTATCCTTTGAGATTGCCGCCAAGAGATTATCTGCGGATGTAATCAATATTGCTACCGAGACGTCCAGTGTAAAAAAAGGGGAGACCTTAAACGATACCGGCAGGAACATAGAGGCATTAAAGGCGGATATTATAGTAGTGCGGCATGATTGTTCAGGTGCAGCATCAATGCTTGCACGTCATGTCGATATAAGTGTGGTAAACGCAGGCGATGGATGGCATGAGCATCCCACACAGGGCCTCCTTGACATATTTACCTTGAAGAAAAAACTTGGCCGAATAGATGGGCTCAACGTGGTTATCGTAGGGGATATTGCGCATTCCCGCGTAGCACGCTCAAATATCTGGGGGCTGGTCAAATTGGGCGCCAAGCTTACTGTCTGTGCGCCTGAGATATTGATCCCCCCAGGCATAGAAAAGATGGGCGTCAGGGTAACGAACGATATAGAGGAGGCCATTTCCAGCGCCGATGCAGTGAATGTCTTGAGGATGCAGTTTGAACGTGATGAGAAGGCCGTCTTCCCGCAACAGCTGGAATATTTTAAAAGATTCGGCATAACCGGGGAACGGCTCAAAAAGGCCAAAAAGGATATTATAGTGATGCACCCGGGCCCTATAAATAGAGGTGTCGAGATGTCGAGCGGAGTGGCAGATGGCGCAAATTCTGTTATTCTGGAACAGGTCACCAATGGCATAGCTGTCAGGATGGCAGTGCTTTTTTGGCTGAGCCAGGCAAGGCGTAAATAAATTCAAAAAAATGAAACTGCTGATTAAAAATGGCCTTGTAATAGACCCTGTCAATAAGATAAAGGAGGTAATGGATATCCTTGTCGTCGAGAGCAAGATATCCAAGTTGGCAAAGGCAATAAGGATAGAGGTAGATACAGTAATCAATGCCAAGGGGAGGATAGTTATGCCCGGCATTGTGGATATGCATGTGCATCTAAGGGAGCCGGGCAGGGAAGATAAGGAAACTGTTGCGAGCGGGACAATGGCTGCGGCAAAAGGCGGGGTTACCGCTCTCCTGGCTATGCCGAATACCTTGCCTCCCATTGATTCTGCAAAGAATGTAATATTTCTAAGGGGTATCATAAGGGACTCAGCGAATGTAGATGTTTTAATCAGCGGTGCGATTACTAAGGGGCGCATGGGAATGGAGTTATGCGATATAGCTGCACTAAAAAAAGAAGGGGTGGCCGCTATCAGCGACGATGGCTCCAGCGTGGACAGAGAGGGCCTGATGCTTGAGGCGTTTCGCAAGGCCAAAAAGGAAAAGACCCTTGTGATATGCCATTGCGAGGATAAGGCCCTTTCCTGTCAAGGTGTGGTGAATCTCGGTTTTACTTCTACGCGTCTTGGCCTGAGAGGGGTCTCTAATGAATCGGAATATAAAAGGATCGAACGTGATATAAACTTGGCAGAGAAGATAGGCGCGCGCCTTCATATCGCCCATCTTAGCTGCAAGGAGTCTGTAGAGCTGATAAAGAGGGCAAAGGAAAAGGGTATAAGTGTCACATCAGAGACGGCCCCTCATTATTTTAGTTTAACAGAAGAGAGAGTGCTTGGTTACAATACGAATATGAAGGTCAATCCTCCCTTAAGGAGCAGGGAGGATCTCGAGGCCATAAAACAGGGGCTTAAAGAGGGCACAATAGATGTTATTGCCTCCGACCATGCACCCCATACGGAAAATGAGAAGGAGATCGAGTTTGAGCATGCCGAATTCGGCACGATTGGACTGGAGACAGCTCTTTCAGCGGGCATTACTGAGTTGGTGCATACCGGTCTATTGAGCTGGAGCGGACTGGTAGAAAAGATGTGCTCTAATCCCGCAAAGGCCCTGGGTATAGACAAAGGCACCCTGGGTCTGGGCCGCGATGCAGATATCATCGTTGTTTCTCCGGAAAAGGAATGGGTGGTCAGGAAGAGGGATTTTCTATCCAGATCCAGGAATTCTGCATTTTTAGGCAGGAAACTCAAAGGCGTAGTAGATTATACTATATTCAAAGGCAAGATAGTTTATGGTATGGAATTTAAGCGAAATTCCAACCCCTGAAAATCTCAGAAAGTTATCGTCGAAGGAGATTTTCTTGTAAAATTTAAATATGAGATTCATAGCCGATTTCCACATACATTCTAAATATTCTCGAGCCACAAGCCCGCAGATGGAGGTGAAGACACTTTCAGAATACGCCAAGCTTAAGGGCATATCCCTCTTGGGGACGGGAGACTTTACCCATCATCTATGGCTTGAAGAATTAAAGACTACCCTGAAGGATTCCGGCAATGGTTTTTTTGAATATAACGGCGTAAATTTTATCCTTACTGCAGAGATATCCAGTATATATTCAAAAGGCGGAAAGGTAAGGAAGATCCACAACGTCATCTTTGCCCCTAGCTTCGATATCGTCAATAAGATAAATTCCACACTTTCAGGTTATGGGAATCTTGCTTCAGACGGAAGGCCTATTATAGGGATAGATGCCAAAGACCTGGCAGAGCTCTTATTCACTATCAGTAAGGATATCTTTCTTGTCCCCGGCCATATATGGACGCCGTGGTTTTCGCTCTTTGGTTCCAAATCAGGTTTTGATTCCATAGAGGAATGTTTTGAGGAGTATTCAAAAGACATCTATGCCCTTGAGACAGGCCTATCTTCAGACCCCGGGATGAACTGGCGATGGAGTAAGCTCGATAGATTCAGTCTTATCTCAAACTCTGATTCACACAGCCCGCAGAAGATAGGGAGGGAGTCAAATCTATTTGATACAGATATAAGTTATAAGGCAGTCATTGATGCCTTAAAGGCAAAGGATAACAAGAGGTTCCTTTCTACCGTTGAATTCTTTCCGGAAGAGGGCAAGTATCACTACGATGGCCACCGAAACTGCAACATAAGATCTAGCCCTGCCGAGACAAGGAAAAATAAAAATATCTGTCCCGTTTGTGGTAAACCACTCACCGTAGGGGTGATGAACAGGGTTGAAGAATTGGCAGATAGGCCGGAAGGTTTTATCCCGGAGGGTAATATCCCCTATAAACGGATGATCCCGCTTCTTGAGGTCATTGCCGATGTCCTTGGTCTCGGGACTAACTCCAAGAGGGTTGATGCAGAATACCACGCTATAGTGCCCAGGCTCGGCACAGAATTTGAGGTGTTGACAGAGATCAGGGAGGGAGAACTTTTGAAAAAGACCCCCCGGAAGGTAGCAAAGGCAATTATAAATGTGAGAAATGGGAGTGTAAATATCCTGCCCGGATTTGACGGCGAATACGGGAAGATAGAGATATTAAAGAAAGAGGATACTGGCGAAAAGCAATTGGATCTTTTTTAAGTGGGGTCAAATTCGTACCGTCGTCATAGAGGCGAAACCAAGTGCTCATTTGATGAAAGACATAAAAGCAAAAATCCTATCCAACAGAGAAATAACGCCGGGATATTTTAAGATCTTGCTCGATGCGCCTTATATCGCGCGGCATGCAGGACCGGGGCAGTTTGTGCAGGTTAAATGTAGTAATGGATATGAACCGTTATTGAGGAGACCGTTCAGCATACATAGGGTGAAGGGTGAAGGGTCAAGGGTGAAAGAAATTGAGATTTTATACGAGATTATTGGGAAGGGAACAGGGATCTTATCTAGAAAAAAAGCCGGCGAGACCATAGATATTTTAGGTCCTCTGGGTAATGGCTTTAACCTGCCATCAGCCATCAGCCATCAGCCATCAGCCATTCTAGTTGCCGGTGGCATTGGCGTTGCACCTCTTGTCTTCCTGGCAGAGGAGTTAAAGAAGAGAAAGATAAAAACTACAGTTTTGATCGGTGCGAAGACAAAAAAGGCCATTCTATGCGAAGGGGATTTTAAAGGTATGGGTGCCGATGTTCATGTCGCTACTGATGATGGAAGCAGGGGTTACAAGGGCTTTGTATCAAAACTGTTTGACAAAGTTTTACGAACGGGAGTGGAACCTCCCCGAAGGGGACGAACGACGATATATGTATGCGGGCCAAATGCCATGCTTAAGTCAACCGCTGATATTTGCAAGAAGCGTGGATTGTATTGCCAGGTTTCCCTGGAAGAAAAAATGGCCTGCGGTATCGGCGTATGTCTGGGCTGTGCCGTAGAGGTTAAAGGCGAAAGGTTA
>CAJVXD010000115.1 GCA_913009675.1 uncultured bacterium
GTCTTTTTTATCCTTTTTTTCTTCTTTTTTTTTTTTTAATGATACGGCGACCACCGAGATCTACACTCTTTCCCTACACGACGCTCTTCCGATCTCTGAAAAAAAACGAGCATCTCAATCCCAGAGTCTGTAGATCTCCTTTGTATTTAACAAGCACTATATATAATATTACAATAACGACAGCAACATCCACAAAAAATGTATCAAGCATCATGCGCAGCCTTAAGCCCATATCGATATTAAAGGCCCTGAAGACAAGGGCCTCAAGAATACCTATTGCATAGCCTAAAAAGATTATAATTATGCCTGCCCTGATTAAATCTGTAACCCCCCACGGCACAGGTTTCTTGCCGGCCCTTTCTCCAAAATCTATACTCTCCCCTTTGAAAATAAAAACGAGATTCATTACCAGCGCCGCTATAAATATAAAAATCCCAAAGATGATTGAATATTTAAAAAACTTAGCCCTGGGTTCGTCGGATTCAAAAAAATCCCTGACCTTTTCTCTGGTAATGCCTATATCCTGAAAGCTCATCGAAGAAAAGGCCTTTTTCTCTTTATGATACCTTTTTTCTACGTGTCCCGAGTTAAGAATATTCACGGCTAAGATGAAAAAAAGCATCAATATATATATCCGTTCGCGCTTAATAAATTGAAACATAATGTGCCTTATTGCAAGATGCTAGAACATGTAGATTCCCACGTCCTTACGGACGTCTCTCTTACTGTTACGAGCCTTGCTCGTCTTCAGGCAGGGGAACAGGGAAGAGTGAGGCCAGCCCTGCAAACAACATATCTTTTGGCCGAACGTCCTTCAACTCCCTGTCCCCCTACCTGAAGCTGCCTTCATCCCAGCCTTTACAGACGGGGGGATTCTCGCTAGATTAAATAACTTCTTAGCGTTTTCTGTAGTGATCTTTTCTATTTCTTCAAAACTCAATCCCTTTATCCTCGCTACTTCTTCCGCCAGATACTTAATATAAGCCGGCTCATTCCGTTTGCCTCTAAAGATCTGCGGGGCCAAAAATGGCGCATCTGTCTCAAGGAAAAACCTATCCATGGGCACCAGCCTTGCAATGTCTCTTAAGCGGCCTGCATTTTTAAAGGTTAGGTTACAGGTGAACGATATAAACATGCCGAGATCAAGGCAGTCTTTAAGAAATTCCTCATCTCCCGAAAAACAGTGCATTACGCCTCTTATGGACGAACCCATTACATCCTTTAAAATAGCCATTGTATCCCTATGTGCATCACGGTTATGTATAATAAGGGGCAGGCCCCTGGCCTTGGCCTCATTCAGCAATCTTATAAATAACATTTTCTGATTGTCTTTTGAGGAAATATTCTTATAGTAATCCAGGCCTATCTCTCCTATAGCAACAACCTTATCTGAACCAAGATAGCCTTCAAAGGCCTTTAGATCTTCTTCTTTTACTGTATCTGCTTCATGAGGATGGATACCGGCTGCGGCAAATATAAAATCATTTTTTTCGGCGAGTTCTATAGAATCTCTGGTCCCGGCCAAACTTGAACCAACATTAATCATAAACCCTATGCCTTCAGACCTTGAGCGTTCTATCGCATCATCCCTGTCACGGTCAAATCCTTGAAAATCCAGATGGCAATGGGTATCTATCAGCATAAGGGGGACATCTCTCTGAGTTTCCTTACTATAGGCGGGATTTCCCTGAGGCAGTAGTCCACGTCTTCGTCTCTATTTTCATATCCGAATGAAAATCTTATAGACCCCTGCGATATATCTGGCGGAACCCCCATGGCAATCAATACGTGCGAGGGTTCAAGAGAGCCTGAGGTGCAGGCAGAGCCTGTTGAAGCCAAGATACCCTTTAAATCAAAATTTAACAGCAATGATTCCCCTTCAATGTATCTGAAACTTATATTGAGCGTATTTGAAAGGCGGTCTTTGGGATGGCCATTTAAATATATCTCCTTCAATTCTTTCTGCAGGCCGTTCAAAAATCTTTTTGTAAGCCTTGAGAGATGTTCGTCTGTCCTGTAGATATCCCTTGTTGCTATCTCTACGGCCTTTGCAAAACCCACTATCCCCGGGACATTCAGGGTCCCTCCCCTCTTCTTCCTCTCATGATGACCACCATTCTGGTAAGGGGTTATCTCGATCCCCTTTCTCATATAAAGGGCTCCGATCCCCTTGGGCCCATTCAACTTATGAGCAGAAAAGGAACATAGATCCACGCCCAATTCTTCTACATCTATAGGTTTTTTACCGAGGCCCTGAACAGCGTCCGTATGAAAATATATTCCATTCTTTTTAGCGATCCTGGAAATCTCTCTTATAGGTTGGATGGTGCCGATCTCATTATTTGCAAACATGATTGAAATAAGGACAGTATCCTTCCTTATGGATTCCTTTAGCCTGTTTAAGTCCACAACCCCATATCTATCCACAGGGAGATACGTTACCTCAAACCCCAGTTCCTGCTCAAGAAACCTACAGCTCTCTAAGACAGCCATGTGTTCTATTGCACTGGTAATCACATGCCTCCCCTTATTGAGATTGGCGAGTGCAATACCTTTTATAGCAAAGTTATCGGATTCAGTGCCCCCTGATGTAAAGATTATATCTACGGCCTCTGTGCCTATGGCCTTGCCTATTATCTCCCGAGACGACTCTACCGCCTTACGAGCAGCCTGGCCTTTTGAATGTACACTGGAGGCATTTCCATATTCGTCTGAAAAATAGGGCATCATTGCCTCAAGCACTTCTTTCCGCAGCGGTGTAGTTGCATTATGGTCAAGATATATCTCTTTCATATCATATCTCTCCTCAGATCTTCCCAATTAATCAGTCCCCGATCACCCAATTACCTAATCTCCTATATTCTCTATCCTTGGAAATAATGGCTTGTCTTTTGCGATCTTTGTCCCAGACCTTGCGAGCCCCCACGAAAAGTCCTTTGAGCTGTATTTCTTCGCTGTAAGACCAAGTTGGCTTACCATCCTATCCGATGTCTCCGGTAAAAATGCCCAAAGGGCCACAGAGATAATCCTCAAGACCTCATAAAGGTCATACATCATATCCTTTAATTCATCAATCCGCCCCATTTTGGACAACCGCCATGGGGCCTTCTGTTCTATAAATTTATTCGACATATTTATAAGATTCCATACGGCCCCCAAGGCTTGACTGAAATCTATCCTATCCATCGCCTGGGTAATATCAGATTCAAGGGCCTTTGCCTTATCTATAAGGGCCCTGGTAATCTCATCTATGTCTTTCAGATTTCTTCTCTCGGGTAGTATCCCTGAAAAATATTTCTCTACCATAGACAATGTCCTGTTTAATAGATTCCCCAGGTCATTGGCAAGATCGCTGTTTATCCTTGATATAAGCGCGGATTCCGAAAAAGAACCATCCATCCCGAAAGGCACCTCTTTCAAAAGAAAGAATCTATATGCGTCCACCCCGAATCTACTAATCATCTCGGTGGGGTTTACAATATTGCCCCTGGATTTAGACATCTTGTTTTCGCCTATCTTCCACCAGCCATGCGCAAAAACAGTCTTCGGAGGTTCGAGACCAGCAGCATGTAACATTATCGGCCAATAAACTGTATGAGGACGTAGTATGTCCTTACCTATCATATGCACATCGGCTGGCCAGAATCTTTTAAACCTTGCAGTGTCATCTCCATATCCGCACACGCTTATATAATTTATAAGTGCATCAAACCATACATAGGTAACATGATCTTCGCTAAAAGGGATCTTTATGCCCCAGGAAAGCCTGGATTTCGGCCTGGATACACACAGGTCGTTTAACGGGCCTTTAAGAAAACTTAATATCTCATTCCTTCTTATGATGGGCAAGATAAAATCTTCGTGTGAATTGATGTATTCCACAAGCCATTTCTGATATTTAGAAAGCCTGAAAAAGAAATTTTTCTCTTTTATTTGCTCTGCAGGCCTTTTACAATCAGGGCAATTTCCATCGACAAGCTGCATCTTTGTCCAGAAGCTTTCACAGGGAGTACAATACCAACCACTGTATTCACCTTCGTATAAATCTCCGTTTTTATAGAACATCTCTAATATCTTCTGTACGACATCCGTATGTCTCTTTTCAGTAGTGCGTATAAACTCATCATAGGAGATATTCAGTCTTTCCCATAAGGTTTTAAATACAGGCACTACGCTATCCACAAATACCTTCGGCTCCATACCCCTTGCTTCAGCTGATTCCTTTATCTTTTGACCATGTTCATCGGTCCCTGTGGTAAACAGGACATCCGCACCTTGAAGTCTTTTAAACCTGGCAAGCGCATCACAGGCTATATTGGTATAGGAATGTCCTATGTGGGGACTTCCATTAACATAGTATAACGGAGTTGTGATGTAAAACTTCATAGTAATCTCCGGTCTTCAGCTACTGATAACTGACTGCTGAAATCTTGTTTCATTTATTATAATCCAGCTCTATCTGTTTCCCTTCCTCCAACTGTACCACTACCTTGCGTTTCAATGCATTAATGCTTATAACCCTGCCCTTTCCTTCCTTTGTCCTTATCCTCTCTCCCTCTTTAGGGAGGCCCTTTAAGTATTTCTTATAACTTTGGTATTCATATCCCAGACAGCACATCAATCTGCCGCAGCATCCTGATATCTTGGAAGGATTAAGTGGAAGATTCTGTTCCTTTGCCATCCTTATAGTCACCAGATCGGAAGAGCGTCGTGTAGGGAAAGAGTGTAGATCTCGGTGGTCGCCGTAT
>CAJVXD010000116.1 GCA_913009675.1 uncultured bacterium
TTTTCATATTTTTTTTTTTTTCAAGCAGAAGACGGCATACGAGCTATATCAGTGTGACTGGAGTTCAGACGTGTGCTCTTCCGATCTAGACCTCTTTGTCAAGTAAACCTTCTACGAACTGCCGTATAAATCTATGTGCATCCTGGGCCTGCTGCGGAGTCGCAGTCCTGCCCGTGCCTATTGCCCAGATAGGTTCATATGCGATAATAATCCGCATCGCCTCGTCATTTGATACATCCCTCAAGTCCCTCGTAAGCTGTTTTTCCAGAACCTCAAAGGTCATGCCGGCATCCCTTTCCTCTACACCCTCGCCAATGCACATTATAGGGATCATGCCGTGTTTCAAGACGGCCCTGAGTTTCTTATTTACTTCCTCGTCTGTCTCTGCGAATATATGTCTCCTCTCGGAATGCCCGACAATCACGTATCTACAGCCTGCATCCTTCAGCATATCAGGCGATACCTCTCCTGTAAAGGCACCCTTTTCTTCCCAGTAGATATCCTGCGCACCGAGCATAATGCTCGAGTCTACGATCTTATCACTTACGCTCTTAAGGGCAGTAAAGGCAGGGCATATGACAATATCCGTCTCTGAAAAGGTATAAAATTTCCTTTTCAGTCCAATGGCCACATCTATGGCCTCCTGAATCGTCTTGTTCATCTTCCAGTTCCCAGCGATAATAGGTCTACGCATTTTATCTCCTCAAATGAGCACTTCACTTACGAAAATCGAAGATTTTCGTAAGTGAATCTTCTCTGTTTAACTACCATGAAGGTGCGAATTTGACCCTTGACATCAAAGATGTCAAGGGTAAGTCATCTGTCCTCACTTATCATTTAGCACTGCAATCCCGGGCAAGGTCTTGCCCTCCAGGTATTCTAATGAGGCGCCGCCGCCTGTTGAAATATGCGTCATTGCATCCTTTAAGCCAAACCTTGAAATGGCGCTTGCGGTATCGCCTCCTCCTATAATAGTAGTCGCGTTGAGGCCTGCAATGAACCTGGCTATATCCTCTGTGCCCCTCGCAAACTTCGATATCTCAAAGATGCCTAAGGGACCGTTCCAGACAATCGTCTTAGCATTCCTCAACTCTTTCTTGAATTCGTCTACTGTCTTGGGACCGATATCGACCCCCATCCAGTTTTGAGGGATCGTCTCCACTACCCGCGTATTACTATTGGCATCTATCTTATCTGAAATTAGATGGTCTATCGGTAAAACTATCTTCACCCCTTTTTGCATGGCCTCCTGCATAAGCGTCCTTGCAGTATCTATCTTCTCGGGTTCAAGTTTAGAACTGCCTATCTCTTTGCCCTCTGATTTTATAAATGTGTACGCCATGCCTCCCCCTATAAGGATCGCATTGACCTTGTCCAGGAGATTTTCTATTACCATTATCTTATCCGAGACCTTTGCCCCGCCTAATATAGCAACAAACGGTTTCGGGGGATCGGAAAGTGCCTTTTCAAAATATTCGATTTCCTTCGCCATTAAAAATCCTGCAACGGCTATCTTTAAAAATCTGGTAATCCCTTCGGTAGAGGCATGCGCGCGATGGGCAGTGCCAAATGCATCATTTACGTAAATCTCCCCTAAAGAAGCCAGTTTCTTCGCAAACTCCGGATCATTCTTTGTCTCTTCGATGTGGAATCTGAGATTCTCCAAGAGGATTATATCTCCGTCCTTCATTTCTGAGACAACCTTCTTAACCTCCCTGCCAATACAATCATCTAACTTTTTAACATGTCTTCCTAAAAGTTCCGAAAGCCTTTCAGCAACAGGCGTAAGCCTCATGGACTCCTCGACCTTGCCTTTTGGCCTGCCGAGATGGCTCATAAGGATGACCCTGCCCCCGTTATCAACGGCATATTTTATCGTCGGAAGCGCTCCCCTTATCCTCGCATCATCATCTATCTTCAAATCCTTGTTGAGCGGGACATTAAAATCGACCCTTATCAGGACCCGCTTGCCCTTCAGTTCTACATCCTTTATTGTCTTCTTATCCATCTATATCATCCCCCTTGTTATTTAACGTATATACCATAAATATATATCAAATGCAACTGAAAAATGTGGGCAAGCTTATCCGAGACCAAATCTCGGCAGGTACCTGTCATATCTCCTAACTTCACACCTTTGTGTGTGTCGGGAAAGCGTAAAGTTATTTTCTATCGGGTCATCATGCTCCAGGTTATATCAAATTTGACTTCTTCTCCGCCTTGAAGCCTGATATCCCATACAGGAAAGATGCAGGATGCCTGGTAATTGAGGTCGTATGCCCTCTCTGACTGCGACACAGTCATCACAGGAAAATACCATATCTTTTCGGGCCTTCCGGAAAACATAAACTCTACGCTCAGCTCACCCTTTGAGTCCTTGATAGAAAAAGAATCGGCATGTGATACCGAACCTCTTTTATCCAACCCGCCAAGCAGCTCTCCTGCACCCTGATAACTATACCTGTCGGAATCAGCATAGGGCATGCTTAGATTAAATTCTGTACCGAAAGATGTATCAACCGGAGAGCTATCTTTATTCTTAAGGATGTATACCACCCTTAATCCCTTACCGGAGATAATGCCGATCTCCTTACTAAGGGCTATGGTCCTACGCTCTACCCTGCCTTCACGCTGCAGTATGAGTCCTTGACCTTCTATCCTGGCCGTATAAGGCGCATCAGCGAACCCCCCTATATCAATAAACCTGCAATCTTCGAATTCCTCCCTCGTCAAATCCCTTTTTATAAAATGGTCTACGAGACAGGAGCGGCCATAGCTGTCATAAAAGATATCCCCTGCTATCCTCTTATCCATAATCTTAATCGCGTCGTATAATTCTACCGGCCCGCGCGTTTGGTGTTTTATCTTATCTATTATCTTTTTGTGATAATCCTCTCTCCGTCTTGCAAGCGTATTTATCAAATTAGAAGATACCTTCTTGCAATCAAGCTCTTTTATGCTGCCTCCTGCCTGAGGGTCTATAGCTACAAAAAAATCATTATTTTCGCATATCACCACATTGCTGCCGCGGTCATAAAAATCCATCTCCTTGAGATTCAGTCTGTCGTCATGGGATTCGCATTCAATAGAATCCATGATCTTGTCTGCATTTATCAGGTGTTCATAAACCGCCTTCCTGAGATGATACAGGTAGATACCGCCGAATACGCCGTGCCAGTAAGGGCAATTCGTCTGGCCTTTATATAACTCTCTCTTTGCTTCTTGTAATTTCTCTATGCCCTTTGCCCTATGCCCTATGCTATCAAGGCGTTCGCTCACATAAATCATCCTCTTATGCATATGGTTTGATTCAGGGTATCTTGAGAGGAAATTGAGCCATCTGCCTCCAGACCATTCCATCATCTCCCTGTAACTGGATTCAGGTATATCCTTCTCTCCCAGAGGGCCGTGGCTATCAAGGTATTCGGAGAAGGTAACCGTCTTAAGCCACCGCTGGTTTTTCCTCAGTTCTTTAAAAAAATTATCCAGCCATCCTTTCTTATAGACCCAGTCATGCGTCCATGGCCACTCGCCGAATTTCTCGCCGTCATCCCCGTAGATAAAAAGCCGGCCTTTGCCTTCTTTTTTCTTCCCTCTGAAATGGCCCAGTGTTTCACGGGGGGATTTAAAGGGCATAGAATACCTGAGAAATGTATCAGAGGGGAATACGGCTATCCTGCTATCAGCAGGGCCTGTCATAAAATAACCGTTCAATCCTTCCTCTCCTACCCCGGCATTGATAAGATGGGTATCATCCAGTATGCAATACCTGACCCCACAACTATAAAGATCCTCTACCAGGTCAGGGGACCATACGCGCTCGGGTATCCATATGCCGTCCGGTCCTTTCCCAAAACGCCTTTCTATATAGTCAGATAACATCTCTATCTGGCCTATCCTATCGCGCCGGGGTATGGCCTGAAAGATGGGTTCGTAATACCCGCCTCCCATCATCTCTACCTGACCGCTCCTGACAAACTCATCTATCCAATCTAAAAATTCAGGATGATGCGCCTCGAAATAATCCAGGAGGTTCCCCGAAAAATGGAATGTCATCCTTATCTCAGGGTATTTGGCCAGGACCTCGAGAAAGGGCCTGTAGCAATCACGATAGGCGCGTTCCAGGATCCGCTCAAAGTTCCCCACAGGTTGGTGGAAATGCAAACCCATGGCAAAATAAGCTTCAGTATTCATATCTTACGGCTAGAGCAAAAGCCGGGATTCGATCTCGGCTTTTGCTCGGGTACTCATAAAACTCTATTGTACAGCTTTTCATACTTCTCTGCGGAGGAGGCCCAGGAAAAATCACATGATAGGTCATTTTGGAGAAGTCTATTCCATAATTCTTTATCTTTAAAAACAGCAACGGCATCTTTAAGGCTTGATATAAGCGCTTCACAAGCCGCATCTTTAAACTTAAAACCGTTTCCTTTTTTTGTCGAACGATTAAATTCCTCAACGGTATCGTCCAGCCCGCCCACAGCCCTTACCACAGGCACAGTGGCATACCTCATGCTATACAACTGATTCAGCCCGCACGGTTCATATCTGGAGGGCATGAGGAACATATCGCAGCCCGCCTCTATCTTGTGGGCGAGGGCATTGTCAAAACCTATCCTTACGCCAAGCCGGCCAGCGTATCTCTCCGAAAGGGCCCTGAACATATTATTATACCTCTCATCGCCGAACCCCACCAAAACCAGGTCGATGCCTAATCCTATTATCTCCTCT
>CAJVXD010000117.1 GCA_913009675.1 uncultured bacterium
TGTCCGGCTTCTTATATAGGACATTGTTTATCTCTTTATATAGTATAGAGTTAAAGATTTTATAGCCAAAAAATACCGGACAAATTGGACAAATTCTCGCTATAACTTTATCTCTAATTTGCCAATTTTCTTGATATTTGGCATTATGTTCTATATAATAAGCTTGCTTGCGTTAAGAGATAGATTTATAGCTTATACAGCTTAGCGCAGCCAAATTCGCCGGAGGCGAATTTAATTCTGAGCAAACCAAAAATTTGATGAACAGGAGAATTTTTGGCGTACCGAAGGACCTATGAAGGTACTTCGGTAGCTAAAATGCTCATTATTCATTCGCATTTTTAACGCTATCTCAGTATAAAATTTGTGAAACAAATTTTGCGCGGGTGGTGGAATTGGCAGACACGGCAGCTTGAGGGGCTGTTGGGAGCAATCCTATGCAGGTTCAAATCCTGTCCCGCGCACCAATATCTTCTAATGAAGAAAAAACAAGAACAAGAAATAGAACAAAAATATATCCCTCATCTCTTTGTAATAATTCTCATATCTATAATAGGATTTTTGGTTTATTATAGTTCGCTCAAAGGCGTCTTTGTCTTTGATGATAAGGCCCTAATCCTAGATAATCCTTTTATTAAAAACTTCAGCCATATCAAGGATATATTCACTACCCAGCTATTTAAAGGAAGCGGGATCTATAGTAATTTCTATAGACCCATTCAATCTCTTTCATTTATGATAGACTATCATTTATGGGGGCTGAATCCATACGGGTATCATCTTACAGGTATTTTTATACATATCCTTAATGCAATATTTGTATATTTCCTGACTTATAGAATATTTAAAAAACAGGATATAGCACTTATAACAAGTTTACTATTTTGCGTTCACACTGTATTATCTTGGCCGGTTGATTATATTGCTTCAAGGGCCGATCTCCTTTCACCATTCTTTTTTTTAGCAGCGCTATTATTATACATCTTGTATAGAGAGAACAATAACGGAGTCAATCAGCGATTTCGACACAAAATCTTCAAGGAATTGTCTCTAAAATCTCCTGTCTCTTTAAATGGCTCTAAGGAGCCATTTTTGGCCACTTGGCCATTTCCATGGTTTTCTCTTTCCTTATTTTGACATAATACATTATTACAGACACGATCTTCAGCCAAACCATAGTCTGAGACCTGACCTTTTTGCGAATGATAATAAGACAATCTATTTTGTTTGGATACTGTCAGATTTTCTTTTCGCGCCTTTCTGATCGCATTCCCCAAGCCAGCGTGTTCTTCATTTGGCCTTACATATCCCAAGGATGAGTGAGGATGTTCGTTATAGAGCTTCTGGAATTTAGTTATCCAGTCAACCATATCCTGTACGGTCTCGAATCTGTCAGGGCACGCAGGGTGATACTTCATGTATTTAATAAATGATTCTATCCATGCATTGTCGTCAGGAGTGTAAGGCCTGGCAAATTCTAATCGGATATTGTGTTTTCCGATAAGGTGAAGTTTTGTTTTACTGCCTTTCATCTGGCTTCCTCTGTCGCTTAAGGCTGTAAGTAAGCTTGTGTCTATATCCTCCTTCCATAATGCCTCATCCCATATATCAGTTACATCGTTTTGCCTGAAGGATACGATCCTTGCCCCAAAGTGGATGAATTTACGGGAGCCCATGTCTAATATCGGGATAACAATGACCCTGAGTCCATTTGTAAGGTAAAAGTCTGTTGCGTCATAGCTGAAGATCCTCTTGGGCTCACTCATGAGATGCCTGATGTCAGGCTTTTTAGGCCGTTTTCTTCTTGGTATCTCGTAAGGAGCCTGAAGCCGGTTCTTTTTTAATACCCTCTGCACTGTAGAGACGCTGCAGTAAAACTCTTTACTCTCATGGCCGTATACCATAAGTTCTGCCGCCCTAAAGTCACACAAGGATTCGTCCCTGGCGGCCTTTAGAATAGACCTTTCTTCATCCGGCGTTATGCGATTCCATGCTGTTTTCTTCATAACGGGCTTCCTGTTGCACCAGCGGTAATAGCGTTTTGCCTTAAGCCTTAGGATCGCGCATCCTTTTTGTATTGTTAATTCTTTCAAGCTCTTCATCATGTTGATCAGCTCGTCCTGCGTAGATCTGGTTATCTTTTTGTAAGATAACTCGCCTCTTAAGCCTAATCCGTCTTTTTTTTTAAGATCAGATACTCCTCGCCCATCTGGGCGAGGGCTTTTTCCTTATTGGCTAATTCTTCTTTTACCCTTGCATACTCCTGGTATGAGACTGTTTCAGGCTTCCTGGAGTATCTCCTTCGCCCAAGCTCTTTAAGGGCGGCTTCTTCCACCTGCTTGCGTATCTTTGTAAGCTCTGAAGAATAAAGCCCGTGCCTGCGCAGGATCTCGCCTATGGGAGCGTCCTTTGCGTTTGTTTCCTGATAGATCTGCCATTTTTCCCGGGCGGTTAACTTTTTTCGCCGCCTCCCGATACTATTATTATCCGCTGCTCCCAATCCTTCCATTTCACCTTCCCCCTTTCTTCCTATTCTAATCTGGGGGAGATTTCAACACAACTTCTTTTATCCTTTTGTGTCACTATAGCAGATTTTCCGGGTCACTATAGCAGATTTTCCGGGAAAAACAAGATAAGATAAAATTCGAAGATTTTGCAGACGAATATTTAGAGATTCTTTCAAAAACAAACGGTGAGTCTTGGACGAACTTCGCTTCATATAATACAACTATTCTCAAAAGATATTTTTCAGGCAGGTATCTTAATGAGATTACCCCAGTAATGATTGAGAGATTTAAAATAGAAAGAATAAAGAAGGTATCTCCTGCCACTGTGAATAGAAATTTAGCCTGTTTAAAAGCCATGTTTAATAAAGCCATCCAGTGGGGTAAAGTCGAAGAAAATCCTGTTAAAAAAGTCAGGTTATTGAAGGAAAATAACAGGCGGCTCCGTTATCTTGAAAAAGAAGAGATTGTCAGTTTACTGTCAAAATGCTCAGAACACCTACGCCCCATAGTTATTGTTGCTTTAAATACAGGCGTACGTAAGGGTAAGATTCTTGGCCTTAAATGGCAGGATATTGATTTTAAGAGAGGCATTATATACCTTTTAAATACAAAGAACGGAGAAAAAAGAGAAATACCCATGAATGAGACAGTAAAAACGATTTTAATGAGAAGATTGAGGAATCCAAATAGTTCATATGTATTTTGTGATAAAAATGGCAAACCAGTTGGGAACATCAGAAAAAGTTTCTTTACAGCCCTTAAGAAATCGGGTATACTTAATTTGAGACCGTTGAAAAACCCTTTATCTGCTAATTAATTTTCTCCGTCGGTAAAAATCTATTTTACCGACGATAAAATGCTGTTATTTTACCCTAACCTGTGGTATACTTTATACATACCACAGGAGGTGTTCAATGATAGAAACGCGTAATTCGAAACAAACTTCATTCCTTGGCAATTATGTATACGATAAGATTGTATCAAGAGACCATATCTTACGCAAGATACAGTCCACGATAGACTTATCGTTTGTTAATAAGCTATGCAGGGACGCATATTGTGTTGATAACGGCCGTCCCGGCTGGTCTCCGGTACTTATGTTCAAAATCGTCTTTCTCCAGTTCCTCTATGACCTGTCCGACTATGCAATAGAAGACGAGCTCAATGACCGTCTGTCTTTTAAGATGTTCGCCGGGTTAGAGGTCGACGAGGCCCCTCCGGATCATTCCTCCATATCCAGGTTCCGCGACAGGCTCGGCCCCGAACGATTCAAGGATATCTTCAATAAGATCGTATCCATAGCAAGAGATAAGGGCATTGTATCCGACAAGCTTCATATCATGGATGCCACCGATGTAAGAGCCAAGGTCGACTTATACCGTATTAAGAAAGAGCATAAAGCCAAAGAACCCGATACATATATTGACAATCACTCCCCTGATAAAGACGCCCGTCCCGGAAGAAAACACGGCGGCAGGCTTTGCTATGGCTATAAAGCCCATCTAGTCATGGATGCCGAAAGCGAGATTGTACTTAACGTCGATACTCTTCCTGCCAATAAGAAAGAGGCGGATTTATTCGTGCCTTTGTCAAAGCCGCTTCCTCAGCCCAAGGTAGTGACAGCTGATAAGGCCTATGACCGCAAGGATAACCATAGATATCTTTCAAAGAGCCATATTCGTAACGGCATCATACTACGCAAAAACCTCACAAAAGAGTATATCAAGCACAACATCAAGCGGGTAAGCAGAGTAGCAAAATCCATCCGTCCTGTTATCGAGCATAAGTTCGCGGACATGAAGAAACATCACGGATTGGCCCTGGCCCGGTATATCGGGCTTATCAAGACGCGCATTCAGGTCTATATGACAGCTATCTCCGTGAACGTAAAACGGATGATAAAACTCATCTATCACTGCGTATCGCCGCCTAAAATAAGCTTAAGGCGGGTTCAAACGTGACAAAGAACAAAGAAAATGAACAAAAAGAACGAAATAAACAAGGAACAAATGCTATCCATTAAGGTAGTTATTACCAAAACCAAGGTAAAAGTCGTTTTTTGACTTTTTCAACGGTCTCAAGTTAGGAGATATGACAGGTACCTGCCGAGATTTGGTCTCGGATAAGCTTGCCCACATTTTTCAGTTGCATTTGATATATATTTATGGTATATACGTTAAATAACAAGGGGGATGATATAGATGGA
>CAJVXD010000118.1 GCA_913009675.1 uncultured bacterium
CTTCTCCTTTTACGGGCATCTTCGAACTCAAGACGCCCACCTGCCTGCCCAGACTATCGACCTGTATCTGCATGCCGCCGTCTTTCCCGCGCAAGATGCCATCGAGGGATTTCTCTATGCCGTTCTTACCGATAAGGTCCCTGACAGCATAACCATATTTTTTAAGCGAGGTGAGCTCCTCTCTGTCTATCTCTCCGACATATCCCACCAGGTGCGCAAGGGCCGCCCCGTATGGATAGACCCTCTTCGGAACCTCCTTTATCAGGACCCCCGGCATGTCCAGTTTCAACTCTTCTATAAGAATGGCCTTTCTCTTCGATATGTTTTTTGTCACTCTGCATGGCGCAAAGGGTGCCCGATAATTACGTTTGTAATCTCTCTCGAGT
This sequence comes from uncultured bacterium, assembly GCA_913009675.1. Classification (GTDB taxonomy): domain Bacteria; phylum Omnitrophota; class Gorgyraeia; order Gorgyraeales; family Gorgyraeaceae; genus CAJVXD01. Next base: position 387 of record CAJVXD010000118.1, read on the forward strand.
AAGCTCCCTGAAATACCCAGGATAGCGGCAAGACGCTTTAATTCACCGTGGATATCCTTTGCTTCCTGCGGCACAACAAAGACCCCGAAGGACACCTCGTCGCGAGCCAGCACCCTGCCTTCTCTGTCGTATATAGTCCCCCTCGACGCATCTATGTCTAAAAGACGGATGCTATTTCTATAACTCGACTCTTTATATAAATTGCCTTTTATGATCTGAAGATAAAAAAGGCAGGCTATCAGAAGGATAAAAGAAATAGTAAAAGAAAGCTGTAATGTCCTGATTCGCATATACTTTTAATCCTCGAGCGAAACCGAGAAGCAGGATTCGGTTCTCGATCCCTCTGTTTGGAGAAGACTAGCTCGAACAATAATCCAGTATTCTAAATATTAGCGGCGAGACCGCGGCAGAAAATAAAACCGTAGAAATAACGGTTGTCCGGATAGTTGCAGTTAAGGCAAAATATACAAGATAAAATAAAAGAAGCCCGCAAAAAGAAAACATGGCCTGAACAAAGATATTCTCTTTATAATACATATGGACACTTGCAAGGCCCGACAAAAATCCCACAATACTATAAAGCGCAAGATTTAATGTAAACGGGGAGATGGATAATATGCCTCCAAACATACCTATCGTCCCGCCTATCAATAATCCTGCAAGCGGCCCTTTTCTCAAACCTGCAAAAACAGATAAAAGCAGCAAAAGATTCAGGTCCGTAAACACTGTTGCCTGCAAAAGTCCTGCCAAAATAACCCATATAAAAAAAATTATCCCGTCTCTCATCCCTTAATCAACGAATCACGAGGACCTCTTCCAGCCGCGCCATATCCACTTCCGGTCTTACTACTGCCTTCAGATAAAGGCCACTCGGATCCTTGTTGACAGAAACCACCTTCCCTATCAATATACCTCTCTCGAATATGCCGCCAAAACCCGAAGTAATAACCTTATCGCCCTTCTTGACATGAGAATCCAACTCTAAATATTTCATGACAAGCCCCGAACCTGTCCCCGCTACCGCACCCTCATTCCTTTCATCCCCTAATATCCCGCTCACCACTGAATCAGGGTCTATAATAAGAAGGACCCTGCTGATAGTCCAGCCTGTTTCACGCACCCGCCCTACAAGGCCGTTGCCGCTTATAACAGTCATATCCTTACGTAAATTATCCTTCTTGCCCCTGTCAATAATAATAGCCCCTCTCGATATCAACGGGTCCCTGGCTATCACCATGGCAGGTAGAACCTTGCGCTTCTTTAAGCCTGTAAATTCAAGAAGTTTTCTCAGGCGTTTATTCTCAAGGCCTGCCTCCCGTAAATTCAAGATCTCTTTTCTGAGGTTTCCTATATTCTCTTTTAAAATCTTATTCTCGCGATTCAATCCTTTAAAATCAGATATATCGCGCAGGACATAGTAGGAACCCGATATGATCTTTAAGGGGGTGCGAAAGATATTCAGGATCTTTAGTCGTGAATCGCTAGAGAATAGCTGAGAAAGGAATAAGATGGCGATTACGCCGATAAAAACTGGTATAATAGGAAAGGTTTTGCTTGCTCTTTTCACGCACTGTTTTGATAAATATCAGGCAAAGTAAACTTTGCTAGCTACAGTTATCGTGGTTCTCCACCTTACTGTAGCTAGAGAGTCCGCCCTGCCTAAAAATCCGACCTGGAGCGGATGGTAACCTTTCTCAGATACTTTATCTCGCTCAATACCTTACCTGTCCCTATTGCCACAGCTGTCATCGGGTCCTCTGCCACGTGAACAGGAAGCCCTGTCTCTTCGCTTATCAATTTGTCCATACCCCTTAAGAGCGCCCCGCCTCCAGCAAGGATAATCCCTCTTTCGATCAGATCAGCCGAAAGTTCTGGAGGCGTCCTCTCAAGTGTCATCCTGGTTGCCTCGAGTATTGCTGAAATCGGACCGGCTATTGCCTCTCTTATCTCTTCAGAAGAAACCGTTATCGTCTTGGGAAGCCCTGCGACCAAGTCTCTACCACGCACCTCCATCGTCAATTCTTCTTCCAGGGGATAGGTAGACCCTATCTTTATCTTTATAACTTCTGCTGTGCGCTCGCCAATCATCAGATTATAGGTCTTCTTTAGATGTTCGATTATCGCATCGTCAAGTTCATCGCCGCCTATGCGTATCGAGCGAGAAAATACAATGCCAGCAAGGGATATAACGGCTATCTCTGTGGTCCCGCCGCCAATGTCTATAATCATATTGCCGCTTGGTTCCTGGATCGGGAGCCCTACCCCGATAGCAGCCGATATAGGTTCCTCGACAAGATAGACCTCTCGCGCCCCGGCGTGCTCCGCAGAATCCTTCACCGCGCGCTTCTCAACCTCTGTAATGCCCGAAGGTATGGCAATGACCATCCGAGGCCTCACAAATACCCTGCGATTATGGACCTTCTTTATGAAATATCTCAGCATATCTTCTGTTATCTCAAAATCAGCAATCACGCCGTCCTTCATAGGCCTTATCGCAACTATATTGCCGGGTGTTCTTCCAAGCATACGCTTTGCCTCTTCTCCTACCGCAAGGACAGTGTGCGTGCCTTTTTGTATTGCGACCACTGAGGGCTCGCACAGGATAATGCCCTGGCCCTTTACGTAAACAAGGGTTGTAGCAGTCCCGAGATCAATGCCCATGTCATTAGAAAAAAGACCCAATAGATAATCAATGCCCTTTCTTACTAATCTAAACAAACGCATCATCTTTCACCCCAGATTTTTATGGTCTTTCAATTTAATTCCAATTCTACCAAAGGCTTATATCTTTGTCAATTTAAATATGTGGTTTCTGTAATCAGTGAGTTAACAGTCTAATATCCTCTAAAAGGTCCAAAAAACCGGGAAACGACTTATTAATACAGCCAAGCCCTGTTACTTTTATTCTACATTTTAGTACCAGTCCTGCAACCAGCATACTCATTGCTGTGCGATGGTCACCGTAGCTCGAAACTCGTGCACCATGCAGAGGCCGGCCGCCTCTCACCTTTAACCTTTCACCTTTTACCTCGATCTCCGCCCCCATCTTCTTCAAATTCGTTACCATCGAGTTGATCCTATCTGTTTCTTTCACGCGCAATTCACCCGCTCCATGAATAACAGTCACGCCTTTTGCAAAGCACGCCGCTACCATTATTATAGGCATCTCATCAATGGCCCTGACCACTTCTCCCGGAGATATCCTCACCCCTTTAAGATCAGCCCCCTTGACAATAATATCGCCATATGGCTCCAGGCTCGAGGCCCTGGGCCTAAAAGAAATATCTGCTCCCATCTTTTTTAAGATATCCAAACTTCCGGTCCGTGTTGGATTTAACCCAACATTTTTAATAATTATCTTCATATCAGGTAAAATACATCCTGCGACAATAAAAAACGCTGCGCTGGAAACATCTCCCGGGATTTCAATCGTCTGAGGAGACCTTAATCTCACCGGCCCCCTCAGACTAACCCCTGAGTCTTGCCTGTCCCGAGCCCCCCGACTCTGCTCGGGGTAAACTCCGCCGGGGGAAGCCTTGAGCCTACAACCAAATATTCTCAGCATCCGCTCTGTATGGTCTCTCGATCTCACAGGCTCAGTTACACTCGTAATACCTTTTGCAAAAAGACCTGCCAGTAAAATACACGACTTCACCTGAGCACTCGCAATCTTGGAGTTATGCCTAATAGGCTTGATCCTTCCCCCGTGAATCTCTATCGGAGGGAATATCTCTTTCTCCTTTATACCTTTAACCTTTAACCTTTTACCGGATATCCTCACTCCCATTTTAACAAGCGGCTCGACAATCCGCCGCATCGGCCTCTTCGAAAGTGAAGTATCCCCTTTGAGCACGACCTCGAAATCCTGCCCGGCCAAAATCCCAGGTAGTATCCGCATTGTAGTCCCTGAATTTCCAAGATATAATGCCTTGCCCGGTTTCTTCAATCCCCGCATCCCCACACCATGTACCACAATGTCATTGCGAGGATCCGCGCTAGACGGAGATGAAGTAATCTCAATACTCACACCCATAGCCCTAAATGCCTCTATGGTCCTGCGAATATCATCGCCCATCAACAGATTCTTTATGCGGGTAGTGCCTTTTGAAATGGAACCGAGCATTATAGCCCGATGGGATATAGACTTATCAGGTGGGACGACTATCTTAATGGCTTTCAATAACTATATTGCCTTTCTTGATATTATCGATACTTGAACCTGGCAGGAGCGTGGCAGACGACATTGTATCGTAAATCTTATCAACCTCTGCCTTACCCAGAAAATCTGTACCGTCTCGAACTTCGAACACAATACC
>CAJVXD010000119.1 GCA_913009675.1 uncultured bacterium
CCACCACTACAGGACATAGAAGCGATGACGCGTATGCCCGTCCTGCCCAATATGCCCGTGATCGTCCCCTGGGATGCGCTGGAGGCGAAAAGGGCAACCATTGCCAGCGCCTCTTATAGAGGACCTGTCTATCTAAGACTGGGCAGGAACAAGACCCCTGTTATCACCAGGGATAGCGGATCTTTTGAAATAGGAAAGGCATTGACCTTAAAAGAAGGCAGGGACCTCACGATTATTGCGTGCGGACAGGAAGTATATGAGGCATTAAGGGCCTGCGAGATCCTGAAGAAGGAAGATATAGATGCGAGGCTTATAAATTTACATACCATAAAACCTATTGATGGCCCTGCTATTGTAAAGTCAGCCAGAGAGACAGGGGCTATAGTTACCGCTGAGGAGCACGCAATAATGGGGGGGCTTGGGGGAGCTGTTAGCGAAGTGCTGGCACAGCAATATCCTGTGCCGATGGAATTTATAGGGGTAAAGGACAGGTTTGGTGAGTCAGGTTCTCCCGCAGAGCTTTTTGAGACCTTTGAGCTGACCGCGGAGTATATTGCCAAGGCAGCAAAGAGGGTGATAAAGAGGAAATAAGCTTTCAGCCGCTGATAGCTGATAGCTGATAGCTGAATATGCATGGATTTACAGTATATGCCCCGGCAAAGTTAAATCTGTATCTAGACGTTCTGGACAAAAGGCCGGACGGTTATCATAATATAGAAACGCTCTTTGAAAAGATAGATCTGAGAGATGAGATACTTATAAGAGAAGAAGGCACCGGCCTGGATATAAGGGTAGAGCCTGAAGGCGCGTGCCCCTCGGGTAAGGATAATATTGTTTATAAGGCCCTTCAGCTTCTCTTCAAAGAGACAGGGCCCAATAAGAGACCGGGCCTGGATATTGTTATTAAAAAGAAGATCCCTGTATCCGGGGGGTTGGGAGGAGGTTCCAGTGACGCCGCGGCCATATTACGCAGTGTAAACGCAAGATTTAAGATGGGAGTTTCGAAGGACCGCCTTTTGTCCATAGCCTCGGATACAGGCAAGGACGTCCCGTTCTTTATGGTGGATGAAGCCTTTGCCATGGGGAGAGGTTCAGGAGAGTTACTGGAAGGGGTTGAAACAGAGCATTCTTTCTCACATGTAATAATAAAGCCGAATATATCCATTTCTACGGCTGTCATGTACCAGCGGCTTGACGGATATGCGAGGGATTCGAAAAAAGCAGGTATCGATAGAGTAGTGTTGGCACTTAAAAAGCAGGATATTGAATTATTAAAAGAACATTATTACAATATTTTTGAGAAGGTGCTGCGTGAGTACAGCGGCACTATTAAACAGGCGAAGGACTTATTATTAGAAAGAGGCAGGGGAGGTGCTTTTCTATCCGGGAGCGGGCCTTCGGTCTTTTGCACAGTCAAAGAGAGAAGAGAGGCGGTGCAGATAACCAGGAGAATACCGCAGAAAAGTGATTTTGAGCTCTTTGTCGCTACAACATGCAAGGATTGACCCAGCACCAAATTTTAAAGGGCGACTGTATTATTAAGAGTAGATGACTGGGATTATTGAAAATTGTCATAAATTGTCCGCTCATTGAAGGAGGCAGCTATGGAGATAACCGAGGTCAGGATATTTCTCAAGGAAGGGGTCAATAATAAGTTGCGTGCGTATGCTACTATAACGATCGATAATGCCTTTGTGGTCAGGAATATGAAGGTCATAGAGGGCAAGACAGGCCTTTTTGTAGCAATGCCGTCCCGCAGGATGAAGGATAGCTGTCCTAAATGCGGTCACAAGAATGAGGTCAGGAGCAAATTCTGCAATGAGTGCGGCTCAGCCTTGCCTCAAAGGCAGGAACAACCATTTAGGCCAGAGGCCCAGCATGATGCAAGGCAGTCAGAACATAAAGATATTGCCCACCCTATAAGTGTTGAGAGCAGGGAGTATATACAGAAAAAGGTGCTCGAGGCCTATGAGGTGGAGAAGAATAAAGGACCCGTGAGCCACTAGCCATGGAGATAAGATAGTATCAAATTTGCTTCGATAGTATAGGAAATTATACCAGCTCTTTTAATCTCAAATTATGCTGTTATGTTATAAAGATCCTTCGGCCTAACGGCCTCAGGATCAAGAAAAATATCGTCTTCAGATCGATGACTTAAAGAGATTTTTCTTGAGTTTTATTTAAGGTCCTTCAGCGGCCATAATCCTCCTATTCGTCGGGTTACTTGACACCGCTTCAGGACCAAAATTTGCGGAGCAAATTTTGGGGTGTCGTCCAATGGTAGGACACGAGAATTTGGATCTCGTTATTGTGGTTCGAATCCACACATCCCAGCCATGTTTTATGATTCCCCATAACCCTCTGGATATGGGGAATTTTTTGACAGCTCCTATTTTTTTATTTTAAAGAATATGCCAAATCAAAAAAGAAGAAAAGATGTAAGGAACTTCGCGATTATAGCGCACGTTGACCATGGGAAAACTACCCTTGTAGATGCCCTTCTCAAATATACAGGCGCCTATGAGTTTAAAGCGGGTGAGACTGCCATAATGGACTCAAATCCTCTTGAGAAAGAAAGAGGTATTACCATCCTGTCTAAAAACGCTTCTCTCCAATATAAAGGGGTACAATTCAATCTTGTTGATACGCCCGGGCATGCTGATTTTGGCAGTGAGGTCGAACGTATTCTTAAGATGGTTGACGGTGTGCTTCTTCTTGTTGACGCTTTTGAAGGGCCCATGCCGCAGACTAAATTTGTCTTGAAGAAGTCACTCGAGTTACACTTGAAACCAATACTCGTGATAAATAAGATTGATCGTCCCCATGTCCGCCCGGATGAAGTGGCGGATATGACATTTGATCTTTTTTGTGAGCTGAACGCTTCTGATGAACAGCTTGATTTTCCGATTGTTTACGCTTCAGGAAAGTATGGTTACGCAATCCTTGATCTTGATGACCCGAGAGACTCTATGAAACCTCTTTTAGAGACTATCCTCCATAGGGTATTGCCGCCGATAGCTAACCCTGATCTGCCCTTTCAGATGCTGGTTACAATGCTTGATCATGACTCTTATGTTGGGCGGATCGCTATAGGACGGGTTTTCCATGGGTCTGTCCGCGTTGGGGATCCTGTGGCGCTTGTGAAACGTGATGGGACTGTTGCCAGAGGCAAGGCATCTAAGATTATGAAGTATCGTGGACTAATCCGTATTGAGGCCAATGAGGCCATAGCAGGAGATATTATATCGATCTCCGGGATAGAGGGTGTAGAGGTTGGAGAGACACTTACGTGTATTGATGAGCCAAAAGGATTGCCTGCTATTAAGATAGATGAGCCTACAATCTCTATGAACTTTTCTCATAATACAAGCCCTCTTGCAGGCAAGGATGGCGGCAGATTTTTAACATCACGACATGTGCGGGAGCGACTTCTGCACGAAGCTATGATTAATGTTGGCATCAAGGTCGAGGAGATTGCCGGAACTGAGCGGTTAAAGGTTTCAGGCCGCGGTGAACTGCATCTCGCTATTCTTATTGAAACAATGCGTCGTGAGGGGTATGAGATGGAGGTCGCCATACCGCAGGTTATTTTGAAGAAAATGGGCAGTCAAACGCTCGAGCCTGTTGAAGAGGTGATAATCGAGGTAGAGGATGAGTATCAGGGTGTTGTTATGCAGACGCTTGGAGCCCGCAAGGCTCAAATGCGCGACCTAAAGACAACATCTTCCGGCACTAGCCGTATGGAATTTGTTATTGCCTCAAGGGCATTAATTGGGTTTAGAAGTGAGTTTCTTATGATAACCCGAGGCAGTGGTATCATGTACCAAAATTTCCTTGAATATCAGACCTATAAAGGAGATATGCCTACCCGTCAAACTGGTGTTCTTATTTCACATGGATGCGGTGATGCGGTGGCGTACGCGCTTTATAATTTACAGGCACGTGGTGAGATCTTTGTCAAACCAGGAGAAAGGCTATATGAGGGGATGATCGTTGGCGTAAACAACAAGGGGACTGATCTTGTTGTAAACGCCTTACGTGGAAAGAAATTAACTAATATGCGCGCTTCAGGAAGTGATGAAGCGATTGCACTTATATCTCCGCGGCAAATGACCCTTGAGTTCGCTCTTGAGTTTATTGAGGATGATGAATTGGTTGAGATAACTCCCAAGCATATAAGGCTCCGGAAATTGCATTTAACAGAAATAGACCGCAAGCGGGTAAGCCGTAACGCACAATCAAAATAATATTACATTTAAAGCCTTGACTTATACAACGGAGAGAAGATGAAGGCAAGACTTTAAATATGGGTAAGGATGGTAGGATAATATTAGAGAATGCGCTCTTAAAATTGCCAAAGAGGGTTAAAGTGGGAGGGAATCTTCTTGCTTTGATAGGTTGCATTTGGTAGAATTGAGTTTATTAAGGTTCTATTTCAAGGGTGAAGTGAAGGACTTTGAAGAAAGAGGTTGATTTGTAATGACAAAGGGACAAAGGAATGACCTATGCGTAATATAGCTGCCATAATTCTTGCTGCCGGTGAAGGGACCAGGATGAAGTCCTCTATACCAAAGCCCCTCCACCCTATCTGCGGTAAGCCAATGATCCGGTATCTTATAGAAGATCGGAAGAGCGCGTGTAGGGAAAGAGTGTAGATCTCGGTGGTCGCCGTATCATTAAAAAAAAAACAAAA
>CAJVXD010000120.1 GCA_913009675.1 uncultured bacterium
TGATACGGCGACCACCGAGATCTACACTCTTTCCCTACACGACGCTCTTCCGATCTAGTATAGAAATTTCGGTAAAAAATCCCTTACAGAGATACGTGAGATATTAAAAGGTATGGGCCTTTCTTTTGGCATGGAGGTGCCCAGGGAAGACAAGAAGACAAAATGACATTCTGTTCGTTGGGTTTGTTATCTTTTGTTTGAACGAACTTAACGAGTCAGGGAACGACGTACAGATACGAGGTAAAGATGAGGCATCGCAAGCATACGATACACTTTGGCAGGCAAAGAGATCATTACAGGGCAACATTGCATCATCTAGTGGCAGCCCTTGTTATCAATAAGAGCATAAAGACTACCAAGGTAAAGGCAAAAGAGGCCTCCAGGCTTGCCGAGAAACTCGTGACTATTGCGAAAAAGAAGACAGTTACTAATCAGAGAAGGGTATATGCTATCTTACGCAGCAGGGAATTGGTCGCTATCCTGTTTAACGAAGTAGCCCCTTTATTTGAGAATAGGAACGGTGGTTATACCAGGGTTATGCTGACAGGAAGAAGGCACGGCGACAATGCGCAGATGGCCATACTTGAATTTGTAGAAAAGCCAAAGAAGGAACCGATTGCCAAAAAGGGAAAGAAGGAAACAGGGAAACCAGAGGTAAAGACAGAACCGAAGGTGAAGACCGAGAAAAAAGAAGAGACTATAAAAATTAAGGCCCCGGGGGAGGAAGTTCTTGAGAAAAAAGAAGAACATAAGAAGCCTACCCGGCCTCCAAAGGGACCCGATAAACCCAGAAGAGAGGTTAAACCAAGGCCTGGATTTTTTAAGAAATTATTTGGTCGTAAGAAAGGACAGTAGGGATACACTTTAATATAGCGTGAACTCCCCGGTCCTGAAACTATGGCACTTTCCTCTCGCGTTAAAAACCTATCTGCATCGTTGACCCTTGCCATTACAGCCAAGGCCAAGAAGATGAAGGAAGAAGGTATAGATGTAATAGGTTTTGGCTCCGGCGAACCGGATTTTGATACCCCCTCAAATATAAAAGATACCGCAATAAAGGCTATCCAGCAGGGTTTTACCAAATATACCCCGGCATCGGGGACTGATTTATTGAAGGATGTGATATCTAAAAAACTTTCCAGGGAAAATAACCTGGAATACGCACCTTCACAAGTAATCGTCTCTTGCGGTGCAAAACACTCACTTTACAATATCCTCCAGGTGGTATGCGATAAGGGAGATGAAATAGTTATCCCGTCTCCCTACTGGTTGAGCTATCCCGAGATGGTGCGTCTTGCCGGGGGCAAACCGGTATTCATAGAAACCGACGAGAAAGACCATTTTAAGATGGATGTAGGCAGCTTTAAGAAAGCAATAAGCAATAATACAAGGGCCTTGATATTAAATAGCCCTTCGAATCCATCAGGGTGTATTTATAACTTAGATGAATTAAAGGCCCTGGCAAAGATAGCCCTTGAAAGAGATATCCTCGTGATAAGCGATGAGATATATGAAAAGATTATATTTGAAGGAAAAAGGCATATTTCGATCGCCTCTATAGATGACGGTATTTTTAGAAATACAATTGTAGTGAATGGGGTTTCTAAGAGTTTTGCCATGACGGGTTGGCGTATAGGCTATGCAGCCTCTGCCAGAGAGGATATTATAGATGCAATGAAGAAACTGCAGAGCCATTCTACTTCCAACCCTGCTTCTATAAGCCAGGCAGCAGCCGTAGAGGCTATCGGGGGCAAGGATTATTCCATGAAGGACATGGTAAGGGAATTCGAGAAAAGGAGAGATTATATTGTTAGGCGCATAAGCAGGATAGAGGGGCTCTCCTGCATTAAGCCTGAGGGTGCCTTTTATATTTTTTGCAGGATAGATAAAGGAGGTTTATCCAGCATAGCGCTTGCTGAGAGGGTTTTGAATGAGGCGAGGGTGGCGGTTGTTCCCGGCAGGGCGTTTGGTTCGGATAGGCATATCCGGCTTAGCTTTGCAACCAGTATGGAAAATATTAAGAAGGGGATGGACAGGATAGAGAAGTGGTTTGAGGGGTAGCCATGGCTGGAAAAACAATTACAGAAAAGATATTCAGTGCACACTGCGGCAGGGATGTAAGGGTGGGTGAGGTAGCAATCTGCAATATTGATTTTTGCTTTGGCCAGGACGGGACAAGTTCTCTTATCATAGATTCATTTCGTAAGTTAGAGACTAAAAAGGTCTTCAATAAAGACAGATTCTGTATGGTTATTGACCACAGCTCTCCCAGTCCTAATATAGGGGTTTCGGAGGTGCATCGGAAGATGCGTGATTTTGCAAAGACCTATAACGTCAGGATGTTTGATGTCGGTTGCGGGGTCTGTCATCAGATAATCCCTGAGGCAGGTATCGTTTCCCCGGGCGACCTGATCATAGGGGCAGATTCTCATACATGTACGTATGGCGCACTGGGGGCTTTTTCTACAGGGATGGGATCGACTGATCTGGCAGTGACACTGGCCTCCGGCAAGAATTGGTTTAAGATACCTGAAACAGTGAAGATTGTTTTAAAAGGGAAACCCGGAAAGGGTATTTACTCAAAGGACGTGATCCTCTATATTATAGGAAAACTCGGAGCCGATTACTGCACTTATAAGGCGGTTGAGTTTTCAGGTGATTATATAAGAAACCTGAGCATGGATGCAAGGTTTACTATTACCAATATGGCGATTGAAATGGGCGCAAAGGCAGGCATTATAGAACCTGATATAAAGACATATAACTACCTTGCCGGTGCGGGGTGTAAGGTTAAAGGTAAAAGGCGGCACGAAAATCGAAGATTTCGAACGGGGCATGGGTTAAAGGCGGATAAGGATGCGGAATATTCAGAGATTTTAGAGTATGATGTTAGCAAGGTTGTTCCGCAGGTGGCAAGGCCGCATACAGTAGATAATGTCAAACCTGTCAATAAGGTAAAAGATGTAGGCATAACCGAGGCCTTTATAGGCACCTGCACAAATGGCAGATTGGAGGATTTAAGGATAGCCTCCTCTATCTTGAAAAACAGGCACATCCATAAATCTGTGAAGATGATAGTTGCCCCGGCCTCAAGGACTGTTTTTACCGCAGCTATCAAAAAAGGGATTATCTCTGATCTTATCAAGGCAGGTGCATGCGTGGTAGCACCTGGCTGCGGACCATGCGTAGGTACCCACAACGGTGTACCTTCGAGAGGTGAAAATGTAATATCTAGCGCTAATAGGAATTTCAAGGGCAGGATGGGCAATCCAGAGGCCTTTATATACCTTGCGTCTCCTGCTACAGTAGCTGCATCCAGCATAGAAGGTAAGATTACTGATCCGAGGAGGTATTTAAGGTAAAGGCAGGGGAGAAGGTGGTTTACCTCAGGCAGGGGGGACAGGGTGTTGAAGGACGTTCGGCCAAAAGATATGTTGTTTGTAGGGTTGGGCCTCACTCTCTTTTATTTTGACAGGCAATCTCTTTCGTTGTCCGTTGAGCATATGTTCCGCAAAATAAAGAAGCCTTCAACGTCCTGTCCCCCCTGCCTGAGGGATGAGCAAAGCTCGTAACAGTAAGAGCCGCGTCTGTCCGTAAGAGGTGGAGACCTACAAGAGTTGAACTGTTACAAAGAAAAGGAGATTTGCCGTGGATCTCAAGAATATTCTAAAGGCAGCAAGCGAAAAGAAGGCCTCGGATTTGCATATTACCGTAGGCTCGGTTCCCATCATCAGGGTAGACGGCCGTCTTATACCATTGTCGGATTTCCCTAAGCTAAACAAGCAGGACTGCAAGCGTCTTGTGTATAGCATACTTAATGACAAACAAAAGGCTGCTTTTGAGAGAGACCTTGAACTTGACTTTTCCCTTGAGGTACCGGAGCTTAACAGGTTCAGGGTCAATGTGCATATGCAGAGGGGGGTTGTAGAAGCTGCATTCAGGATGGTAGCCTTGACCATAAAGAGTATTTCAGAACTTGGCCTGCCTTTTGTGGCTACAGAGCTCTGCCGCAGGACCCAGGGCCTGATCCTCATTACAGGTCCGACCGGCGTAGGCAAGACAACAACCCTCGCCGCTATGGTAAATCTTATAAATAGCGAGAGACAGGCGATAATTATCGTAATAGAGGATCCGATTGAGTTTGTGCATGGGAATAAACGCAGTATTATAAAGCAGAGAGAGGTCCATACGGATACAAGGAGTTTTTCCAATGCCCTTGTTCATGCCTTGAGGCAGGACCCGAATGTAATCATTGTCGGAGAGATGAGGGACCTGGAGACGATATCTACGACCCTGACAGCGGCAGAGACAGGACATCTTGTTATGGCCACACTTCATACACCTGATGCGTCTCAGACAATAGACAGGATAATAGACGTGTTTCCGCCGTATCAGCAACAGCAGGTTAAGATTCAGCTTGCAGGAACGCTCCAGGGGGTCATCTCCCAGCAGCTTCTGCCCAGAAAAGGCGAGATCGGAAGAGCGTCGGGTAGGGAAAGAGTGTAGATCTCGGTGGTCGCCGTATCATTAAAAAAAAAAAAACACTACATCACAGCACATTCCCGCACCACCCCCTATC
>CAJVXD010000121.1 GCA_913009675.1 uncultured bacterium
TTGAACCATCCTGCCTATAAACAGCATCACTCCTATTCGCGCCTCTTCTCGTTTATGGTTGCGGTGATCCCTCCACCAATATTCTACTTCTCTCCCATTATAGTCTATCAACCGACTGACTGCTATCGGCGGACTCACCACATATTTTACCAGATATCGGGCTAACCCTTTTCCCGTCTTCAGGTACCTCTCCTTTCTCCAGATATGCTACTAATCCATTCGGATACTGCCTCCAGAGCTTATCAATGTGTCTGGCTATATCCTCTGTGGCAACATGTTCTTTGAGCATCCCGAATAAATAATACTGCCATTTCTTATGTAATATCTCAAAGGGGATATACTTTAGTTCCCGCCATCTGCGATCCTTAGTTTTAGTCAGGCCCCCTGATGTCATTATTATGTGTAGGTGAGGATTCCATTCTCCGCTTCGGCCTGCTGTCTGAGGAACTACAATGCTGCCTATTTCTACTTCTTCCTTGAAGTATTCACTCAAGGCGCTCTCCATCATCTTATGTCCAACTGCTGTCAGATTTGCCAATAAGCGCTTGTTTCGATAAAAATAGATACGTAATTCCTCTGGCATGGTTAATACCACATGCCTGTATTTTACCTCTGGAAATAGACGGATAGAGATATATTCGACCCACCTATCTACATAACTCTTGGCGCAACTTAAACAAAAACTACTTTTACAACTGAATGCTACTACCACTTGTTCACCACAATGCATACATCGATATGTGGCGTATCCATTCTCCCTGCTTCCGCATCCCAGCATCTTCTGTACCGCTTCATCATACTCTGGGATATCATACTTGGGATATTGCCTCTTGAAACCTTCCCAATTATCTCGAAAAATCTGCCGCAGGGTATCTTTGCTTATCAGATTCTTCTTTTTTGTCATACTAATCTTATATCATACTTACCTGTGATGTTCACTCCTGTTTTTAATATGTTGGTATTAAACGACTTAAAAAGGAATTTCCTACTATATTAAATTAGATAATTTCATGCAAAAGTCCTCAACTGCCTTTGACTTACCCTTATCAATGATGAACAAAACATCAACGTCCTTTGCGTCTCTTGTGTCAAGAACTGAGCCAAAAAGAATAATTGCCCTGTTCAGTTTTTCCGCATCCTTTAAGTCCTTTGCATAGATAGAAGGGCGGGGATTTTTTACAAGGAATTTATTCCTGCTTTCTATCAGCACAAGCTCAGTAATATTCTCTGCTTCCTTATTATTGAGATCCAAAACATAATAAATGCCATTACCTACTCTCTGAGAGATAAGAACGCCTTTTTTCTCAAGAGACTTTAATATCTTGTAGGCACTGCCGACGCTTATTTTCAACTCTCTTGCTATCTGATTTACGTTAAACTTATTCGGAATGTTTCTGAATAGAAACTCCACAATTTTGATGAGGTTAACTGGCAATATAGATATTCACCTTTATTGAATGTTTATTCACTTTTGATGAATATACCATATATAAATCTTTTCCTTGTGTCAAGACTTTTAAGCATAAAAAAGCTCAACCGCATCCCTTGCCAATTTCGACATCCTCCTACCTGTTTTTTCTGCTATCTCCCTCAGCTTTCTATCCTGTTCTATTGTTATGGTTCTCGGTAATACCTTCATGCCAAGAGGCGATATCTTCTTATATGGCTCAAAAGGCAGGCCCCTTGCCTCTATATCCTTCAAGTAAGCCTCAAGCACCTGTCTCAATGCCCCAGATTCAGATTTTCTATGCTTCTTAGCTAAATTCCTGAGCTTTTGGGCTTGTTTTGGGGTTAGGCTAACATATAGGGTTGTGTAATTTCTCCTTGGTTGATTTGTCTTAACAAATTGATTCTTATAGGGTAAGGTGGCTTTTAGGTGAAAAACTATATTTTTCCTGCATTAGACTGGAAGGATATGCATCGTGTCTGAGTTTTTATTTGAATCCCGATTTCTACTATTTCGGTTCCTGCAAATATATTATTCATTATGTCTATCCGTTTTTAGTTATAAACTTGCTTCCTTAATCCAAGCGCCGTGCAAATTACATAACTCAACAGCGGCTAATTTCCCAGCCTTTGCCTTAAGATGAAGTGCGGCTGCTGGATTAAGCTTATCGGGAGTCAAAATAACCCTGGATATAAATTCATTGTCTATATAAAAATCGATGTGCACAATATAATGTTCCGTCTGCATCGGATGTTGGATCCTGCCAATCTTAACATGCACGTCTTGACAGCCTTCAGGTATCAATCCGCACTTCTTAACAACCTCGATAACCGGGATATGTTTTTTCTCGGTTTCTGCCAGATTGTTTACATCCTTAGCGGTGTTTATAGCATCCTCTTTTTCCTCAAAAGATGTCTTTGGTGCTCTACAAACAGGGCATCTTTCCGGCGAGCTCCCATTTATAGATATAAACCCGCAAACCTTACAAACAAATCCTTTTTTAGCTGCTCCCATAATCCCCTCCTTATTGTTCTTCAATCTGTGCACACTTGTTAATATTATTACTAACCGTTTTGTTTTTTCTTAAATACACCCTATACGCTATCCTTTAATATCTCTCTAATTTTTGAATCTATATCTACCCCTTCCGTCTTAGGGGTCAAGGATCTATCTTCAAATGTAGGGATTTCTTTTTTATAAAATAGCCCCAGCCCGATCGGCGCATCATTGTTATAATCCCATTCTCTTATTTTCTTTAATGCCCCAGAATAATCCTGAGGATTGTGCCCTTTTAGTTCATAAACCTTTTTATTGTAATATTCGTACATATTATAGAAGGTCACACATACCTGGAGTACATCTATTAAAGCAAACCCTCTATGGAGAACGGCTTCTTTAAAAACTCTTTTAAGCAGCTCCAATCCATGAGAATATCCTCGCGCAATAAATGATGCGCCGCTTGCTAACATAATCTCAAGGGGATTTATAGGTAATTCTTGAGTTCCTTTGGGAGTAGAACGGCCTTTATATCCCAAAGGTGAAGTAGGTGTATATTGACCGGCAGTAAGTCCATATACCCGATTATTATGTATAATCATTGTAATATCGATATTTCTTTTAGCAGCGAAAATTAAATGTTCTAATCCCTCTCCATAAGCATCGCCATCGCCGGCAAAACCAATTACCTTTAAATTAGGCTTGGCGAGCTTTATCCCTTCGGCAACAGGCACAACCCTCCCGTGGATAGAGTAGAAACTATTTACATTTATATAATCGACAACCTTAGCGTGACAGCCAATTCCGGAAACCAGTACAACATTCTCTAAAGGCACAGTCTCTTCACTCAGCGATTTAAGCACTGCCTTTATAGAATTCAAAATTGCGAAATTACCACAACCGGGACACCAGGTATTTTTAGCATAAGTAGATAATCCCTTAGGATCCATCATAAAACCTTCTCTACTTCTTCCTGCAGTTTCTCCAGAGAAAATAGCCTTCCGTCATATTTTAAGATATTTTTATCTGCACTAAAACCATACGTCTTTATTAAATGGGAAAGCTGAGCAGTAGCATTACATTCCACAGATATTATTTTTTTTACTCCTTTTAATGCTTCTCTGAACTGTCGTTCGGGAAAGGGGGCGATAATCACAGGCTGAACAACTCTAATCCCTAAAATATCAGCTAACTCCTGACAAACCCCTTTATTAGAGCCCCAGCATAATAAACAAACTGGCGAGGATCTATCACCATAAACCTTAACGGCCTCGAATTTAGTAAGTTCTTCTGTAAGGTATTTTACTTTCTTCCAGCGCTTATCCTGCATAAACTTTATCGCCTGAGGGTTTTCAGCGGTTATGCCATACTCATCATGCTCGTAACTATTTACTTTGATAACTGCCTCACTATCAGGAACAAAGGTTAAAGGGGAGATGCCTGTATCGGTATTTAAGTACCTTTTGTAAGACTGTTTTTTATCCCAAGGCAAAGGTTGACCTTCTTTTATCTTTCCTGCCTCCTCTATATTGAAACTGAAACCTCCTTCACTTAAGGCCTTATCAGAAAGAATAATAGAAGGGATCTGATACCTCCAGGAAATATTCAGAGCAACGCCTGACCAGTAAAAAGCCTGTTCTACGTCTCCAGGTGCAACTACAAACCTAATAAACTCTCCATGTCCGGCATTTAAAACAAAATTTAAATCTCCCTGGGCATGATAAGTAGGAACCCCTGTAGATGGACCTGGTCTTTGAGCAACAACAATAACTAAAGGTAATTCTGCCATGCCTGCCAGACTAAGGCCTTCGGTCATCAAACAGAACCCACCTCCTGATGTTCCCACAGCTGTTCTTTCTCCTGCAAAGGCAGACCCTAAAGCCATTAAAACCACGCCAATTTCACTCTCAGGATGTATTACTTTCAAATTAAATTTGTCAGAAACCCCCGCAAGAAAATGCAAGAGACCTGATGAAGGTGTCATGGGATAAGCAATATAGGTTCTAAGACCGGCATTGATAAGGCCCAGACCTATTGCCTCATTACCAGATCGGAAGAGCGTCGTGTAGGGAAAGAGTGTAGATCTCGGTGGTCGCCGTATC
>CAJVXD010000122.1 GCA_913009675.1 uncultured bacterium
CCTGACTTTCTATTATCATATCCTATGCGCTCGGATATCCCGGAAAGGAAAAGCAACATTGTCCTGGTCAGGGATTTACGCAATATAAAAGCAGAGTCAAATTTCTTTAACCTCAGCCTTGAGATAAGTGAAAATTTTGCGAGAAGATGCCTGTCCTGTCCCTTCTCATCATATAAAATAATCTCGTTAATCCTGGGGTTGGAGTCCAGGATCTCCCTGCATCTAGGATGCGTGAGTATGGCAATGTACGAGTCCGGGAACGCCTCTCTCAGCGCCTTTATAAACGGCGTCACAAAAATCGTATCTCCCAGCCAGTTAACATTAATTATCAATATGCGTTTCATATCATTAAACCGGACATCCTACTTTATCTCTCCCCTGACTTCTTTATAGACTGACTCTACTCTTTCTACCATACCGTTAACGGAAAATTTCTCTATGACTATCTCCCTGCCTGCCTGGGACATCTTTTGATAAAGTCCCTTGTCCTTCAATAGCCTTATGGCCGGTTCCACCAAAAGCCCGGGCCTTGAAGGCTCGACTAAAAACCCATTGACGCCGTCCTCGATAATGCTGGATATACCTCCTACCCTGGTAGCAACAACGGGCTTACCGGAAGCCAGTGCTTCTAAAGGTGCAATACCTAACCCTTCCTTTCTTCGCGGGGTAAACATAAAGACATCTATGACCGAGAGGACATTTACTGTATTCAACTGAGGCTTGATGAATATGACATTTTCAGAGAGGCCCAGACGCTCGCTAATATCCACAATATGCGCACGCTCCTTACCATCACCAACAAAGACAAGCTGGACGTTCGCTTTTTCTTTAAGGATATCGTAAAGGGCGTACAAAAGGACGTCATGCCCCTTGTCAGGGGTAAACCTCGCAATGGTCCCGATAACAGAATGGTCTTTCCGTATCCCGAAGTGATCCTTTAAACTGTCCCTTTCCTCTTCTGAAAAATCCTTCAGGAACCTCTTAACGTCTATACCGTTGTATATCAAGGAAACCCTGTCTTTTTTAACGCGAAAATTCTGCACAAGGTCCTCATAAACTGCCTCGCTTATTGCAATAACACGATTACCCCATGCAGGAAATGCCATCCTGCCTAGATTCCTCCTGAAAAACCCATGGCAGGTTGTGACGAAAGCTATACCGCATAATCTCGACACGAAAAACCCTACCACCTGAGTAATACGCGTCTGTGCATGTATGATATCTATGTCGAGCTTCCCGCTTATCCTGGATATTGCAAAAATAGCCCTGAAAACCTTCGGACTAAATTCCGATTTCGTGCGTATACTCACTCTTATATGCGAAATCCCTGCCGCAGCCAATTCAGACACCAACACCCCCCCGCTAGAGGCAACAAAGACCTCATGGCCTTTCTCCTTTAATGCCTTTGCAAGGGTTACGCTATAAGTGCCTATCCCGCCTATATTTAGATGAGTTGTTAAAAGTAAAATACGCATAAAGCTATCAGCTATCAGCTATCAGCTATCAGCAGATGAGTGCTGAAAGCTGAAGGCTAAAAGCTATTTTATTCTCTCCATCACCAATCTATACACTTCTTCCACGCTTATCCTCTCCATGCAGACAGGTTTCTTGCAGGCGGGCTTATAGCACGGCCCACATTTTACGTCTTTTTGTATAACCCTTCCTTTGTCCGTTGGCTCGAGATGCCTCTTTGCATCAGTGGGCCCGAAAAGGGCAACAAAATTCGTACCCATGCTTGAGGCTATATGCATAGGCGCGCTGTCTCCGGTAATGAAGACCTTGCACCTTTTTACCAGGGCTGCCAGCTGCGGGAGCGTTGTCTTGCCGGCTGCGTTTATAACCTTACCCCGCATTGCGCCTTAAAGGTCCCTTGCCAGCTCTTCTTCACCTTTAGAAGCCGTAACAACAACCCTCATATCCTTTGCAGCCAGCATATCCGAAAGTTTTGCAAAATACTTAAGGGGCCATCTCTTTGTCTTCCAGCTGCCTCCTATATTTATTCCTATGAGCGGCTGACCCTCCCTGACCCACGCATCCTTCAAAAGATTATCTACGTAAAGAAAATCTTCCCTGCCGGGCCATATCTCTAAACGCCTGGATGCGCCTATAGTATTAACCCCCGCCTTCTTGAGGACCCTGAACTGTTCCTCTAAAGGTCCTGTTTTTATCTTTTTATACCTCAATCCATTGTTCAATAAAAATCCGAGTTTCCCATTGTTATAGCCATATCTCCTGGGAACAGTCCCCAGCCATGCAAGCACATGACTAAATCTATTATTCTGCAGATCTATAGATATGTCGAAAAAACTACGTCTTATAATGCCGCTTATCCTTATTAACCCTTTTATCCCCTTGTCCCTCCCTTTTCTATCACAGAGAATAAGATCGTCTACGTAGGGACATTTCTTTAAGACGTGCCTTGATTCTTTGTCTACCAGAACGCTGATAAACGCACCCGGAAAGCTATTCCTCAGCGCCCTTATACTCGGGACAGCAAGTATTACATCGCCTATCGCGCCTATCTTTATAAGGAGGATCCTTTTCCCGATGCGGGCCTCCTGATAAACCTTTAGCGTCTTATCTGCCATATG
Source organism: uncultured bacterium (assembly GCA_913009675.1). GTDB lineage: Bacteria > Omnitrophota > Gorgyraeia > Gorgyraeales > Gorgyraeaceae > CAJVXD01. The sequence goes on from CAJVXD010000122.1 coordinate 2,592, forward strand.
GACGAGGTTGTATTCTTTTTCAACTTTTTTTCTGGCTTCTAATGCAAGATTTTTAGCAAGGGGCCTGTTTTTCAACAACTTTATTATAGAATCCACCATCTCCATGATATCGCCGGGCTTTACAAGTATGCCTGTCCTGTAGTTTTCTATAATATCTACCGCCCCTCCTAAACGTGTCGCGACAACAGGCACGCCGCTTGCGCCTGCCTCTATAATCACCCTCCCAAAGGCCTCCTGGCCAACGGAAGGGAGGACCAGAAGGTCCAGCCCGGACATTATCCTTGGGATATCACCGCGGGAACCTAAAAATTCCACAGAGTCTTCTATCTTGAGCTTGCGAATCAATGCCTTTAGATTTTCCTTGTATTCCGCTTTATCCTCCGGGGCGTCACCCACAATTAATACCCTCGCTTTAGGGAATATGCGGACAACCCTTGCAATGGCCTGCAAAAAAAAGGCATGGCCCTTTATGGGGGTAATCCTGCCCACCACACCTATCCTGTATTCCGCCTTATTGGTAGAGGTATCTACAGGGGCGAATCTAAACCTTTCCAGATCGACACCTCTGGGGATCAATCTTATCCTTCCCCGCGGCACCCCAAAATCCTCTATCATATGCCGCCCTATAATGCTGGAGGGCACGATAATAAACCTGCCCCATCCCATTACCCTGCTCAATAAATGCACTGAATAATAACCGTGGGCAGTGGTAATAAAACTGGCACCCGTGCCTTTTGCTGCGAAAAATGCAATAATGGCCGGGACACGGGAACGCGCATGCAGAACCTCTACATGCTCTTCTTTTATAATACGGCGCAATCGCCCGACCATCCGCATCGCCGTAAACAATGACTTTCGGTGGACGGGGAGCCTTATATGTCTTACGCCTGCACCCAGGAGGGCCTTGACCATCCTGCCGCCATTAGAAACCACGATAAGATTATGCCCCCGTTTAACAAGCTCCCTGGAGATATCCAGCGTCCCTGTCTCCACGCCCCCCACATCTAACATCGGAAGTATCTGTAATATATTCATATATCCGTTATATCCATTGTAATCGTCCCATCGTTCCCGCAGCAAGAACTTTACACTCAAGGCCTGGCTTTAAGTGTAAAGCACGCTAAATAATCCCCGACAACCTTTCTATTATCCTATCTCTGTCCTCCGGCATCTTTATCGCAGGATGTGCACGTAAAAGGCCTCTTATCGTTTCATAAACCCCATCAGGACTTGCTACTTTTATATAACCCCTCTTCTCCAAATCTCCGATGACCTTATCGTATTTCGCCCTCTTTTTATTTTCCTGCTTAGGCCTAAAAACAACAACATACCTGCCCGAACTAACCGCCTCTGAAATCATGGATACGGACTCAGATGATACAACCACGATCTCGCTCATCTCCAATATATTTTGCACAGTGCCTTCTATGTTATTTTCGTTTGCGATAATCAATAATTTACACCGTTTGTGGCCCCCTAATCTATCTTTTAAAAAAGAATCTATCCCGGATGAGGTCCTTCTGGAGGTTGTAACAGATATACAATAATCCATTTCTTCTGCTATTTTTACAATAGCGTCTATTGTATTCTCAACTGATTCTTTTGTCAGTTTAAAATTTTTTGCATCTCCGCCTATAAGCAAGCCTATGCCGTGCCCTGTAACCTGCGAGGCGCGACCTGTCAATCCTATAATCCTATTGGGCGCAAGCTCTGTGACCAATACATTCCCCTTCTCTTCCTGAGGCCGGGAAGGACTGAGAGGGACATCGTGCCGAGGCAATACGAGCATATCAAATCTCCTCCCGCGCCCCAGGCCGGGTTTCATAATCATGATGCCCCTTGCATTATTCTCCTATTGCAAAAAAACATTTTCCCCTACGGTCGCGGCCCCGCAGGAGTTAATAATATCTGCATATCCATCAACTGCATCAATACTT
>CAJVXD010000123.1 GCA_913009675.1 uncultured bacterium
ATTTGGATGAAGTGAAGAAACTGCACCCTATGGAGGCAAAAAAGAGACTGGCCGAACAGATAGTAATGCAGTATCATGGAAAGGCAAATGCCTTAAGGGCCTGTAAGGCATTTGAGGACAAATTTCAGAGAAGAGATCCATTTACCGGATTAGAACTCAAAACAGAGGCCTTTAAACCTACGCTTTGTGATTTTCTCGTCGCTGATAAGATATGCCCTTCAAAAGGCGCCTATAAAAGATTAGTAGAGCAGGGTGCGATAATGGTAAACAGCCACAGGATCAAGGACTCAGGATTTAAGTTAGAGACTGCCAGGGAATATTGTATAAAGGTCGGTAAGAAACGATTTTTAAAAGTCATATTTAAATAAATCACAGGTCTCGGACGTTAAATTTTTGCTTGACAAATAGCACTCTAAGTATTAGAGTGCTAATGTACTTTGCCATACTGAATGTTCGAGGTTAAACCTCTATATAAAGAAGGAATGTCGGGCGATATGAAAGATATTGATATTGACCAGAGACGGAAAAAGGTTCTGTGTGCTATAGTGGATTCTTATGTAGAAACTGCTATGCCTGTAGGGTCACGGACCATCTCACAGAGATTTAGAAGAAGCGTCAGTCCTGCAACGGTCCGCAATGTCATGGCGGACCTGGAGGAGATGCAGCTTATTATGCATCCCCACACCTCTGCAGGCAGAATGCCTACGGACAGGGGTTATAGGTTCTATGTGGATTCTCTTTTAGAACCGGAACGCCTGACAAAAGAAGAGGAATCTGTTATCAATAAGCTGCTCACCAGGGAATGCAGAGATTTTGATTCTCTGATGCGGGCATCTTCAAGGGCGATTAGCATGATTACGAATGTGGCAGGGATAGTGCTTACCCCGAGGCTGAAAAGAAGTATATTTAAACATATAGAATTTATATCCATGGATTCTTCACGCGTGCTGACTGTGCTTATTACAAATTCTGGACTTGTGAAGAATTCCGTAATGGATCTGGAAGATGAGATCTCAAGGTCAGAACTATTCAGGATATCGGAATTTCTCAATCATGAACTCGAAGGTATATCCCTCGGAGACATAAAGGATTATCTTACACGCAGGCTTCTGGAGCAGTGCGATTCATTTTATAACTTCTTGAAAAAGGCGATGCTTGTAATTTCATCCCCCAGTCTCTTAAGGATGGATGATAGGGTCTATTACGAGGGCACGACAAGCCTCATGGCCTACCCGGAGTTTAAGGATATCGCAAAGGCGCGTCTATTTTTAAGATTCCTTGAGGAGGGAAAGGATGTGCTGGATTTATTTAACGAGGATATGGAGAAGGAAGGCATAAAGGTCCATATAGGCAAGGAGAATAGCTGCAAAGAGATACAGGAATGCAGCATCATTACATCTAATTATAAGATACAGCATAGGACCATAGGCGCCGTGGGGGCGATTGGCCCGACCCGGATGGAATATGGCAAGGTTATATCAGCGGTAAGCTATTTATCAGAGATGCTGGGAAAGGTGCTGGAAGACATTGGTTAGACAGGATAAGAAGGATAAAAAGAATAAGATACTGTTGACGGCAGAGGAATTCCAGGCCTTGAAAGAAAAGGCCGAGAGGACAGATGGGTATTTTGATAAGCTCTTGAGGCTTCAGGCAGATTTCGATAATTATAAGAAGCGGGTTGAAAGGGACAGGCTGGACTTTGTCAGGTTCGCCAATGAAGAGATGATAGTGGAGATATTGAAGATAGTGGATGATTTTGAAAGGGCGGTAGAGGCAGGTAAGTCCAGACACGATTTTGATATCCTCTACAAGGGGATTGAGATGATATGGAATGATCTGAAGGAATTTTTAAAACAAAAGGGCGTGAAAGAGATAGACGCACAGGGGAAGCCATTTAATCCTCACGAGCACGAGGCGATGATGCAGGAGGAGAGAGACGATCATCCTGAGGACCATGTGATCGAGGAATTTCAAAGAGGGTATACCTTGAACGGCCGAGTTATACGGCCCTCAAAGGTGAAGGTGGCAAAAAAGCAAAACAACAAGAGAAATAGCTCATGGTTCATAGTCTTTAGGTCATAGAATCCCTATGAGCTATAAACTATGAGCTAAGAACTACACGAGGAGGTTAAAATGGCTAAAGTAATAGGTATTGATTTAGGCACATCGAATTCCGCAGCAGCAGTGATGGAGGGCGGCAGGCCTTCTATAATACCAAGCGCTGAAGGCGCAGGCGTTGCGAGCGGAAAGGCATTCCCTTCCTTCGTAGCATTTACTAAGGACGGTCAAAAACTTGTAGGAGAGCCGGCGAGACGCCAGGCCGCTGTAAATCCTGAAGGGACTATCTACGCGGCAAAGAGAAAGATGGGTACGGACCATAGGTTTAAGGTCTATGGTAAGGAATATACCCCTCAACAGATATCGGCATTTATCCTGCAAAAGATAAAACAAGACGCAGAGGCGTATCTGGGGGATAAGGTCGAAGAGGTAGTTATTACCTGCCCTGCTTATTTTGACGATAACCAGCGTCAGGCAACAAAGGACGCAGGGGAGATTGCCGGGTTAAAGGTCTTGAGGATCATAAATGAGCCTACGGCTGCCTGCCTTGCTTACGGACTTGATAAGGTAGGTAAGGAGCTCAAGGTAATGGTGTTTGATTTTGGAGGCGGCACGCTGGATGTTACTATCATGGATATGTGGTATGACAAGGAGCATAGCGCAAGCGGGTTTGAGGTAAAGTCTACCAGCGGAGACACAAATCTTGGCGGGACGGATATGGACAATGTCCTTATAGTCTATATCGCGGCGCAGTTTAAAAAGGAAACCGGGATAGATCTAAAGAACGACAAGATGGCCATGCAACGTTTAAGAGAGGCCGCTGAAAAGGCAAAGGTAGAACTTTCGAGCACGCTCACGACGGATATAAATCTGCCTTTTATTACGGCTGATGCCGGCGGGCCTAAGCATCTCACCATGTCTATAAACAGGGCCAAGTTAGAGGAACTTATTAGGCCTATTGTGGAGAGGTGTAATGCCCCTGTGGACCAGGCACTTGGTGATGCAGGCCTTTCCGCCAGCGGTATAGATAAGATTATCATGGTAGGCGGACCGACAAGGATGCCGCTTGTTCAGAAATTCCTGGAGGAGCATGTCGGGAAGAAGATAGAACGCGGTATTGATCCGATGGAGTGTGTAGCACTTGGTGCTGCCACGCAGGCAGCGATTATAAAAGGTGATGCAAAGGAGGTTTTGCTCTTAGATGTAACCCCTCTTTCTCTGGGTATAGAAACCCTCGGAGGTATATGCACCAAGCTTATTGAGCGGAACACTACCATACCTACTAAGAAAAGTCAGATATTCTCAACGGCCGCCGATAATCAAACCGCAGTTACCGTAAGGGTATTGCAGGGCGAACGTCAGATGGCGAATGATAATGTAGAACTCGGCAGGTTTGATCTCATAGGGATACCTCCTGCACGTCGGGGCATCCCTCAAATAGAGGTTGCATTCGATATTGACAGGGACGGTATTGTGCATGTGAGTGCAAAGGACCTCGGGACGGGCAAAGAGCAGAGTATGAGGATAACTGCCCCAAAGAAATTATCGAAAGAAGAGATAGAAAAGATGGTCAGGGAGGCAGAGAAATTCTCAGATCAGGATAAGAAAAAGAAGGAAGAGGTGGAGGTAAAAAATCAGGCAGATACCCTTTTTTATTCTGTAGAGAAATCCTTAAAGGACTTTGGGGACAAGGTAACGCAGGACGAACGCTTGAGTATAGAACAAAAGCTGAACGATTTAAAAGAGGCGTTGAAAGGGGATAATATAGAGAAGATAAAGAAAGAGATGGAGGCATTGAGTCAAGCCTCCCATAAGTTGGCTGAAGAGGTCTATAAGGCTGCTCAGGCAAAACAGGCACAAAAGGACCAACAGGCCTCCCCCCAGCAGCCAGGGGCCAAGCCGCAGGAAGACTCTCGGCCCGGAGGAGATAAAGGCGAGGAGCCAAAGAAAAAAGCCGGCGGCGACGATGTGATTGATGCGGAGTTTAAGGAGAAATAGCAGTTTTAGCTCATAGCTCTTGGTTGATAGCTCATAGGTTGCTATATCCTATCAGCTATGAGCCATCAGCTATGAGCCATGAGCTAAGAAATGACTACAAAGCGCGACTATTACGAGATCCTGGGTGTTCAGAAGGGTGCGAGCGTCGATGAAATAAAACGTTCATACAGAAGTCTTGCGCTCAAGTATCACCCTGACAGGGTCACTGCAGACAAAAAGAAGGAATCCGAGGATAGGTTTAAGGAGATATCAGAGGCCTATGCTGTTTTATCAGACCCTCAGAAGAGGAGCCAGTATGACCGGTTTGGACATGCCGGCATAGATTCGCGCTATAGTGCGGAGGATATATTCAAGGGGGCAGATTTCTCGAGTATCTTTGAGGACCTGGGTTTTGGAGGCAGCATATTCGAGGATATATTTGATG
>CAJVXD010000124.1 GCA_913009675.1 uncultured bacterium
TTGTTTTTATTTCCAGTCTTTACATAGCAGTCTATATGGCGACGTCTATTGTGAAAAGATTGAGAGAGCGCGAGGAAAACTTAAAAGAAGCGAATAAACTCCTGACTGAGAAAGACCGTATAAAAAGTGAATATGTGCTCAGGGTCACCCACGATATTAAGGAACACCTTGCAGCAATTCAGAGTTGTATTGAGCCGGTAACAGGAGGGATCACCGGCCCGTTGAATGAAAGGCAGATAGATCTGCTCCGGAGGGCTGATGCACGCACAGGAAGGCTTTTATTTTTTGTTAAAGCGCTCCTGGAGGTTACGCGTATAAAATTGAGCAAAGAGCTAAATTTGGTATATTTCTCTTTCAAAGATGTACTTTCCGATATAATCGGTCATATTGCCCTGAAGGCAAGGGATAAAAAGATATCTATAAGTTCTACTCTTGAACCCGGCGTAGATAAGATAAGAGGGTCCAAAGAATACATACAGGAAACCATTGCCAATCTTTTGGCAAATTCTGTTAAATACACACCCCGCAACGGAAGGATTGATATTAATGTTTCAGATAAAGGAAATTCAATCCTTATGCAGATTAAAGACACAGGTATCGGTATACCCAAAGGGGAGTTAGCGAGAGTATTTGAGGAATTTTATAGAGCCTCTAACGCAAAAGAGGTGGAGAGGGACGGGACAGGTTTAGGGCTATCGATAGCCAAACAGGTAATAGAAAGGCATGGTGGAAGCATTTGGGCAGAAAGCGAGGAGGGGAAAGGAAGTATATTTAATATAGTATTACCAAAATAAGTTCATTTAGTTTATAATAGTTGTAACGCAAAATACTCAATCTTCCGATACAAGAACTAAGGTCAAGGAACATAAAGTTAGCTATATTTATAACAGCAGCCATTTTTATCATTCCTGATGGAATCACTCAATGCTTAATGGCAGTACCTCTATAGGTCTTGTATGAAATTGGGATTATATTTTCTAAAGCTGTATATTGGTTGCTATGATAAAAGTTAGAAAGGCCTTGAGTATAATATTGGATTCTATAAGGAAACCTCTACCGGGTGAAAAGGTGGATCTTCTGGACGGTCCGGACAGAGTATTAGCCTGTGATATTCGAGCAAAATGTACCCTGCCGCCCTTTGATAATTCTGCAATGGATGGCTATGCCTTAAGGTCCCATGATACACAGGGTGCATCTAAAGATAAACCCAGGGTTTTAAAAGTGATCGAGGACCTTAGGGCAGGCTATATAGCTAAAAAAATAATAAAAGATAATCAGGCAATAAGAATTATGACAGGTGCGTCAATTCCTCGAGGTGCAGATAGCGTTGTTATGGTAGAATTTACTAAGAAGGTTCCGGGGGCTAAGGAAGCAGGAGAGGAATTAATCGAGGTATTTAAAGAAGTTAAAATGGGTGAAAATGTCAGAAAGGCCGGAGAGGATGTTAAAAAAGGGGAGAAGGTTTTGAAAAAGGGGACTATCTTAAGGCCTGAGGATTTGGGTTTGCTTGCCGCCTTGGGCGTAAGTAAAATAAAAGTAGCCAGAAGGCCCAGGGTGGGGATCCTGGCTACAGGTGATGAATTAATAGATGTAAAAGAGAGGTTATCCCGGGGTAAGATCAGGAATAGTAATAGTTATATTCTAAGTGGTCAGATAATTAAATCCGGCGGTATCCCTGTAGATTTAGGTATTGCAAAGGATGACAGGAGAAAGGTAAGACGGGATATAGAGAAAGGCCTGAAGGAAGATTTGGATATATTAGTTGTCATAGGGGGTATCTCTGTTGGTGATTATGATTTAGTTAAAGATGTCTTGTTAGAGCTTGGGATGGATATGAGATTTTGGAGAGTTGCCATGAGGCCGGGCAAGCCCCTGGCATTCGGAACTATAGATAGTATCCCTGTTTTTGGACTTCCCGGCAATCCGGTCTCTTCCGCTATAACATTTGAGGAGTTTGTAAGGCCTTCCATATTAAAGATGCAGGGGGTAAAGAATTTATTCAGGCCGGTAGTTACTGCTATACTGATGGAAGGATTTCGCAAGAAAAAGGGGCTTAGATATTTTATTCGGGTAAAACTTAAGAACAAAGCTGGAAAATTCTACGCCGTTCTTACTGGACCGCAGGGATCAGGTATAATTAACTCTCTGGTTCTGGCGGATGGAATATTGATTGCGCCGGAAGAAGTTGAGGAACTTAAGAAAGGAGCAATGGTCTCCGTCCGGCTCTTAAGACATGGCTGCGATGGAGAGGCAGTTTGAAAGACATCCCTTCGATTAATGGAATAATATTAGCTGGCGGAAAGAGCAGCCGCATGAAATGTGATAAAGCATTTTTGAAGATTGGCTCAGGGACTATGATCGAGGCATTGATATCAAGATTAAAAAAGAAATTTTTAAAGATTATGATTATAACTAACGATACAGGGAAATATCTGAGATTTGAAAAAAGGGGCCCCCTGGAAGTAGTAAAAGATATCTTGCCCGTGCATCAGAAGAGACCACGGGTGTTAACCCGCGGAGCTTCACCTGGCAAAGGGCCATTGGGCGGCATATATACAGGCTTGGTTAAATCCGATAGTTTTTATAATTTCATATTTGCCTGTGACATGCCTTTTGTAAATCTTGATTTAATAGAATATATGATCAATAAAGCAAAAATGGTTGATGTGATAGTGCCGAAGTGGAAAGGTAGATTTGAACCCCTGCACGCCATCTATTCAAAAAACTGCGTAATGCCGATAGAGAGACAGCTTTTAAGGAATGATTTAAAGATAACCAATCTTTTCTCTGAGGTTAAAGTAAGGGTAATCGGGGAAAAAGAACTTGGAAAATTTAATTTAGGCAGCCCTTCCTTTATGAACATAAATACTAAAAGAGATTATCAGGTTATTCTGGAAGAAAGAGTTAATAGGAAGAGGATATGCCTTTAAAATATGTAGCGACAACTTGTCCTTACTGTGGAGCAGGATGCGGATTCTACCTCAAGGTGAAGAACGGTAGGTTAAGAGGAGTTACCCCCAGCAAGGCTCACCCGGTAAGTGAAGGCAGGCTCTGTGTAAAGGGATTGAATTCCTGGGAGGTTGTCGAACATAAGGATAGGATAAAGAGCCCCCTGATTAAGAAAAACGGTAGTTTTGCGGAGGTAAGCTGGGATGAGGCGTTAGATCTGGTAGCTGAAAAACTTAGCGGGATAAAGCAAAGATATGGCTCAGATAGTTTAGGAGTATGGAGTTCAGCTCGCTGCACCAATGAGTTGAATTACCTTGCTCAGAGATTTGCAAGGGCAGTCTTGGGTACTAATAATGTTGACCATTGCGCCAGGACCTGCCATTCACCCACTGTGGCAGGTCTGGTACGTTCTTTCGGTTCGGGGGCAATGACCAATTCCATTGATGAGATAAGGGGAGCTAAGTGTATTTTCGCCATAGGTTCAAATGCCCCTGAGGCACATCCCTTAATAGGATGGCAGATAAGAACCGCCAAAGATTATGGGGCAAAGATTATTGTCTGTGACCCTCGTAGGACAGATATGGCTAAGTATGCAGATATTCATATCCAGCATTATCCCGGTTCGGATATAGCCTTACTGAACTGTCTCATGCACATCATTATAAAAGAGGGTTTACATGACCGGGAATATATAAAGGAAAGGACGGAAGGATTTGAGGAGTTGGCTAAGGCGGTAGAAAGATATAACCCTGAGTATACTGCAAAGATTGTGGGAGTAGATGTGGATACCCTCCATCAGGCAGCGTTGACCTATGCCGCTTCAAAACCCACCTCTATTATCTATACCCTGGGGATTACTGAGCATATTGCCGGCACCGAAAATGTTATGAGTATAGCTAATCTTGCGATGCTTGGTGGAAATGTAGGGATAGAGTCAGGCGGGGTAAATCCATTAAGGGGGCAGTGTAATGTTCAAGGTGCCTGCGATATGGGGGCTCTGCCTGATGTATTCCCTGGTTATCAGAAAGTCGAAGATCCCAAAATCAGAGAAAAGTTCGAAAGGGCCTGGGGCATTAAGCTAAACCTTAAACCGGGCCTTACTACCACAGATCAATTAATTGAGGCCAAAAAAGGAAATATCAAGGCCCTCTATATAATCGGGGAAGACCCCATGCGCAGTGATCCCAATATAAATTTAGTAAAAGAGACACTTCAGAGTTTAGAATTTTTGATAGTACAGGAAATTTTCCCTTCAACAACGTCAGAAATGGCTGATGTAATTTTACCTGGTGCAAGTTTTGCTGAAAAAGACGGTACCTTTACTAATTCTGAACGCAGGGTGCAATTAATAAGAAAGGCGATTGAGCCTGTGTGCGAATCCATGCCTGACTGGCGGATTGTCTGTGAGATTGCCGCCAGGATGGGATGCCGGTTTAGTTATCGTGATACAGGGGAGATAATGGATGAGATAGCCTCTCAGATCGGAAGAGCACACGTCTGAACTCCAGCACA
>CAJVXD010000125.1 GCA_913009675.1 uncultured bacterium
AACTGGAGTGTCTGAGAAATGTGATAGGACCACAGGTTGGGACTGGAGTTCAAACGTCTGCTCTTCCGATCTGTTTTTTTTTTTTCAAGCAGAAGACGGCATACGAGATATATCAGTGTGACTGGAGTTCAGACGTGTGCTCTTCCGATCTCGTGCCACAGCCTGCAAAAAGCACATCCTTCTTATCCAGATTCAGTTCAGCGTGTCCGTATTCCTTCTTCTCGGTTAGCCCTACCTTGCCCCCGAGCAGATAACCCATAAGCTGCATGCCATAACATATACCAAGTATCGGAACGCCAAGTTCAAAAATAGCTCGGTCGCATTTGGGAGAACCCTTTTTTGTAACGCTCGCTGGTCCGCCTGTAAGTATAATGGCCCTGGGCTTGAATGCCTTGATCCTGGCTATCGCCGTATTATAAGGTAAAAGAATGCAGTAAACATTGCATTCCCTTACACGCCTCGCTATAAGCTGATTATACTGAGCTCCAAAATCTAAAATAACTACTGTATCTTTCTGCACTCTAAACTCCTTTACATGCCTTTACACAAATCCCGCAAATAAATTGGCCGACTATGCCTCTATCCCTGAACTCCTTTAACCTTTCATAACACTTGATATGATCGAAGTCTTCCTGTCTTTCCTTTATAGCGCCTACAGGACAAACCGCTATACAGGCCCTGCAACTTCCGCAATTTGTTTGAAGAGGGGCATCTCTTTCAAGCCTTGCCTCTGTCAGGATCGTCACGAGTCTGAATCGCGCCCCAAACTCAGGATTTACTAATAGGTTATTCCGGCCTATAAAACCAAGTCCCGCTAATCTGCCTATATTTTTATGAGAAAGATGGCCTTTTTCTCTCTTCCAGTCCATTATCTGCGAAGCAGGGACAGGTAAGGCCTTGTATCCTTTAGCCTGTATAAAAGCAGATACCCTAAACGCTATGTGGTCAAGCGCTATATTGGCCTGACGGTAGTGATGATAATAGATCTTTGTTGGCGCATCGTTTATCTCTTCCAGTACAGGATCGGACAGCCTCACGCCTATAGATATAGCATAATCCAAATCCCTTAAAATTTCATCTGAAAAATAAAATTCCTTCTTTATCTCCTTTATAAAAGCCACCCCAAGTAGCGCCGCACCCAGGCTGCCTGCCATCTTCTCTAATTCCTTGCGCAATGCTGCATCCCTCTCCATTTCTTAAGGTATATCATTAAGATAGATACCGCAACAGGCGTAACCCCTGAAATCCTTGAGACCTGTCCAAGATTCAAAGGTCCTGCCGCAGAAAGTTTTTCAACAATCTCTTTCGAGAGTCCCGGGATCTTATCAAACTTCATCTTGTCCGGTATCCTGATACTCTCTATTCTCTTAAAATTCTCGACCTCCCTCCGCTCTCTCTCGATAAACCCCTTGTATTTGACTTCCATCTCGATCTGCTTTATCTCTTCGTCCCCTAATCTCCCGAGTCCCTCATCCAGCCTCTTGACAATATAAAACTTTACCTGCGGCCTTTTCAATAAATCAGAGAGGCTCATCACATTGTTTATAGGAGAGACATGCCACTCCTTTAATCTATTGTTGGTCTTTACAGTCGGGTATATCTTTTTTCTCACTATCCTCTCAAGCCCTCTTTCTATCCTCTTTTTTTTACTAACTACCTTATCGTAATCCCTTCTCTTTACAATGCCGAGCTTATATCCTTTTTCAGCGAGCCTCAGGTCTGCGTTATCTTCTCTCAGGAGGAGCCTGTATTCTACGCGCGAGGTAAACATCCTGTAAGGCTCATTGGTGCCCTTTGTCACCAGATCATCTATCAGGACCCCTATATAGGCCTGCGAGCGGTCTAGTATAAAAGGTTCTCTCTTCTTGATTCTAGAGGCCGCATTCACACCCGCTATAAAACCCTGCGCAGCAGCCTCTTCATATCCCGTAGTGCCGTTTATCTGGCCTGCATGATAAAGACAGCGTATGGACCTTGTTTCAAGGCTCGGCCTTAACTGCATCGGATTTACAAAATCGTATTCTATGCCGTAGCCTGGCACCTTTATCTCTGAAGATTCCAACCCCTTTATACTTCTTATCATCTCGAGCTGCACGTCGACCGGCAGGCTTGTAGATATACCATTGGGATAATATTGATCCGGCACGAGCCCTTCCGGTTCCAGAAATATCTGGTGCCTCTCCCTATCCGCAAATCTCACAACCTTATCTTCGATAGAAGGGCAATATCTCACACCTGTGGATTTAATCTTACCTGTATAAAGCGGAGAGCGGTCAAGAGAGTTACGTATAATCTCATGTGTCCTTTTGTTCGTATAAGTGATGTAACAAGCGACCTGCCTTCTCTCTATCTTTTCCGTTGAAAAGGAAAACGGGACAGGTGGGATATCCCCTGATTGTTTCTTCATGACAGAAAGATCTACTGTCTTTGGATCCAGGCGCGCGGTTGTGCCTGTCTTAAGCCTCAAGACCTCAAAACCCAGGGTCCTCAAATCCTGCGATAATCTGACTGATGGCGGGTCCCCTAATCGCCCTCCCGGAAAATGAGAAAGCCCTATATGGATGGTGCCGTTCAAAAAAGTGCCTGGTGTAAGGATCACAGACCTTGCCTTTATGCCGGACCCGTCTATAAGCCTGACCCCCGAGGCAATCCTATTCTTAACAATCAGCCCTGTGACCCTGCCCTCAACAACATCCAGGCCCCTTGTCTTTTTGAGGATATTCTTCATATACGCTGCATAGAGCGCCCTATCCACCTGGGCCCTGGAAGACCACACAGCAGGCCCTTTGCTTCTGTTAAGTATACGAAACTGTATACCGCATGCATCCGTTGCCTTTGCCATCTCGCCGCCCAGTGCGTCTATCTCCTTTACAAGCTGGCCCTTGCCAATGCCGCCTATGGCAGGATTGCATGACATATAGCCTATCTTGGCTAAATCCATTGTGACAAGAAGAGTCTTACAGCCCATCCTGCTTGAGGCAAGACAGGCCTCTATCCCGGCATGGCCGCCGCCAACAACTATCACATCATATAAATCCTTCATAGGGATTCTATCTTAACAGATATATCACAACTAGTCAATTGAGGAAGGCAACACTAACATCTTTCGTGGTATTCCTGTAGTGATTTTACGTTGAAATCGCTCTTTATGGTAGCCTCTATGCCATTGACCACTGCCTGAGCCCCCTGGATTGTAGTTATGCAAGGAATCCCATGCATAACAGCCAGACTCCTGATAGGTTTCATGTCAGACTGGCCTTTTTGTCCTGAAGGTGTATTGATAATAAGCCCTATCTCGCCTTTCTTGATATAATCCAATATCTTGGTATCGCCTTCTCCTATCTTACCCAGTATCTGTGTTTTGATATTATTAGACCGCAGGGCCTTGGACGTCCCTTTTGTGGCAAGGACATCGAAACCCATATCGTAGAGTTTCTTCGCAATAAAACCTATCTGCCTTTTATCATCATTCTTGACGCTTATAAAAACCTTACCTTCCTTAGGCAAGGCCTGGCCCGCAGCAATCTGGGATTTATAAAATGCCATGCCAAACGAGCTGTCTATCCCCATCACTTCGCCTGTGGACTTCATCTCAGGCCCAAGGAGTATATCCACGCCTGAAAACCTCGAAAACGGAAGGACCGACTCTTTTACCGAGACATGATTTACTTCCTTTTCTTTTGTAACGCCAAGCTCCTTTAATGTCTTCCCTACCATTACCTTTGCCGCTATCTTTGCAAGCGGGACACCTGTGGCCTTACTCACAAAAGGGACAGTCCTTGAGGCCCTGGGATTCACCTCCAGGGTATATACAGTATTTTTTTTCACTGCAAACTGTATATTTAAAAGGCCTCTGACCTTTAGCCCCTTCGATATGCTATAGGTATATCTCCTTATAGTCTCCAGTATATCATCGCCTAAGGTATGAGGAGGTATGACACACGCTGAATCGCCTGAATGCACGCCCGCCTCTTCTATGTGCTCCATGATTGCCCCTATAACCGTGTGTTTTCCGTCTGAGACAGCATCCACATCGATCTCCACTGCATCGGCCAGAAACTTGTCTATCAAGATCGGATGTTCTGCGGATGCCTCCTGTGCCTCTTGAATAAATCTCTTCAAGGCCTCTTCGTTATAGACTATCTTCATGGCCCTGCCGCCTAAGACATAAGAAGGCCTTACAAGAACCGGATATCCAATCTTCTTCGCAATCCTCAAGGCCTGTTTCTCTGAGGTGGCCGAACCGTTCTCCGGCTGGTTAATCTCCAGCTTCCTCAGGAGCCTTGAGAATTTCGCTCTATCTTCTGCCCTGTCTATCGATTTAACACTCGTCCCTATAATAGGGGCACCTGCCTTTTCCAGCCCCCTTGCCAGATTAAGAGGGGTCTGGCCTCCGAACTGAACTATTACGCCATCGGGCCTTTCCTTGTCGATGATAT
>CAJVXD010000126.1 GCA_913009675.1 uncultured bacterium
TGTTGCTGATGATTGTAGGTTAATTTAACAAAGTTATAAAGGTTTCAATGCTATTTTTTTAGTTGAACTATCTTTATTATTTTCTTATTCTTGTTGTTTGATGTTAAGTTTTTTATTTTTTTTTTTTTTCAAGCAGAAGACGGCATACGAGATATATCAGTGTGACTGGAGTTCAGACGTGTGCTCTTCCGATCTCTGGTTTTACTTCTTCTTGTTTCACTCCCAGCTGTTCTGCTATAATTGACTTTACTTTTTCAGTAACTGCCATCTCGTTCCCTCCTCAAATGAGTACTTGATTTACGAAAATCTTTTATTTTCGTAAATCAACCTTCTCTGTTTTACTTCTATGAAGAACGTGCGAATTTGACCCTTGACATCTTTGATGTCAAGGGTAAGTTCGGACATATAACTTACATCAACATCCCGCCGTCGATCTGTATTACCTGACCGGTTATATACGAAGAGCCTTCACTCGAAAGGAATAATGCTAAATTCGCTACATCCCTTGGCTCTCCAAATCTCCTAAGAGGAATAGCCGATAGCATCTTATTGCGGATATCCTCGGCTAATCTGGCTGTCATCTTTGTCTTAATGAAACCAGGCGCTATGGCATTTACGCATATGCCTCTGGCCGCCAGTTCTTTTGCTGCGCTTTTCGTCAGGCCAATTATACCGGCCTTTGAGGCCGCGTAATTCGCCTGACCAACATTACCCATTATACCAATGATCGAAGCAAGGTTAACTATCCTTCCAAAACGCTGCTTTAGCATAACCCTTGCGGCTGTTTTTGTGCATACAAAACACCCTTTCAGGTTTACCGCTATAACCTTATCCCAATCCTCCTCGGACATCCTCAGGATAAGCCCATCTCTGGTTATGCCAGCATTGTTTATAAGTATATCTAATTTCTTAAATTTGTCAAGAATTTTATCTACCATGGTTTGTACGTCAGATGAACTCGCAACATCGGACTTGAATACAAGGACCTCTCTGCCTAAATCCTGTATCTCCCTGGCAGTTTTATCTGCCTCTTCGATACTCACGTCGCATATTGCTATATCTGCCCCTTCCTTAGCAAACAGGGTGGCAATCTCTCTGCCGATACCTCTTGCGCCTCCTGTTATAAGGGCAACTTTACCTTCCAACAATAGTTTGCACATAATTACCTCCTCAAATGAGCACTTGTCTTTTATGATCTTCTATCTTGAAGATGCGAATTTGACCCCCATGCCAATCTAAGCAAACTTTCGCACTACCAATGCTGAGTTCTTACCGCCAAAGCCAAAGGAATTCTTTAATAAAATATTCACGTTAATCTCCCTTGCTTTATTCGGCACATAATCAAGGTCGCAATCCGGGTCAGGCGTTTCATAATTTATCGTAGGGGGGATAACCCCTTCTTCTAAGGCCATAAGGGCGCCTATCAACTCTACACTGCCAGCAGCTCCTATTAGATGGCCTATCATGGATTTGATAGAACTTACTGCCAGTCTATAAGCATGAGCGCCAAAGACCTCTTTGATTATAAAGGTCTCATTTCTGTCGTTCATGGAGGTTGAGGTGCCATGTGCATTGACGTATTCTATGTCTTCAGGCTTCACCTCAGCATCTTCAAGCGCCTCTTTTAATGCCCTTATTCCCTGCCTGGCAGAGGGTTCCGGCTTGGTCATATGATATGCATCACATGTCATCCCAAAACCCAATATCTCTCCATAGATGCGTGCCTTTCGCTTTAAGGCATGCCTCATCTCCTCCAGTATCAAAATACCTGCTCCTTCGCCCAAGACAAAACCATCTCTCATCTTATCAAACGGGCGAGAGGCCTTCTCTGGAAAATCATTACGTCTGGAGAGTGCCCGCAATACACAGAAGGCACTAAGTATAGGAGGGAATATAGGGCTATCGGCACCTCCCATAATAACTATATCAAGCCCCTTGTTCCTTATTGCATTAAAGGCATATCCTATTGCATCTGAGGCAGAAGAACACGCAGTGGCTATAGAAAAACTAGGGCCGTTTATACCCAATTCTATGGAGATCTGACTGGAAGGCGCATCCGGAAAAGAGGCTATAGCGGTAAAGGTATTTATCTTCATGGGGCCCTTTTTTAGAAATACGTCATGCTGTTCCAGTATCATGCCATGGCCTGCCATTGCCGTACCTATAACAACGCCTATACGTTCCGGATCTTCATCCTGGATCTTAAGCTTGGCGTCTTCGACAGCCATCTTAGCTGAGGAAACCGCAAGGTGGGAAGTACGGTCCATCCTTTTCATCCGTTTATAGGAAATAAATTTGGCAGGGTCAAAATCCACTTCGCCTGCAAACTGCGTAGGAAAGGGAGCAGGGTCAAAACGTGTAATACGCCGTATGCCGGAATGCCCCTGCTTCAAGGCATCCCAAAAGGCCCTTTTACCTATGCCATTTGGCGCAATAACGCCAAGACCTGTTATAACGACACGCCTCTTTTTATTCATGCGATTTTATCAAAAGAAGGTTTTGTAACGTTACATGAGGTTCCGCTAGATTTCGTGAGGTTGCTTTTCGCAACTTTACGAAACATCCAAGTTATCCAAGTCTTCCATCTTCTCTATATTGTACACCTTTAGCTTCGAATCTATTCTGCGCAACAGCCCTTTTAACACCTTGCCTGGTCCTATCTCGAAAAATGTATCTACGCCCTGCGCAACAATCTCCCGCACAGACTCTTCCCACCTCACAGGGCTATATAACTGTTTAACAAGATTCTCCTTGATCTCCTCAGGAATTTTCTCATAACCTGCAGTGGCATTACTTACAATACCAATCTCAGAGACAGAGAATTGCACCTTATCTAATTCTATCCTTAAAAGGCGTGAGGCCCCTTCCATCAATGAAGAATGGAACCCACCGCTTACATTTAAAGGTATGGCCCTCTTCGCTCCTCTTTCCATAGAAATGGTTATCGTCTTCTGGACGGATTCCTTTGTGCCTGATATAACTATTTGACCGGGGCAATTCAGATTCGCTATCTCAGCTCCGCTTACAGCACAGACCTCCCTTAACCCTTTCAAAGAAAAACCAATAACGGATGCCATAGTACCGGGGTTCTTAATAGAAGCCTCCTCCATTAATTCACCGCGCCGTCTTACCAGTTGAACGGCATCTTGAAAGTTTATGCTCCCGGCAGAAACCAGGGCAGTCAGTTCTCCAAGACTTAGACCTGCACAAGCAACCACCTCAAACCCCTTACCATGAGCTAAGAGCCATGAGCTAAGAGCCTTGTGCGCTGCAATACTGGTTACTAAGATGCAGACTTGACTATTAGCTGTCTGCGTCAATTCTTCGATTGGACCTTCAAAACAAAGCCTTTTGATGCCTAAATCGGGCAGTATCTCTTCTGCTTCATTAAATATATCCCTGGCATCGGCACAATTTTCATAAAAATCCTTACCCATGCCAACGTATTGTGCACCCTGACCAGGAAATAAATAAGCTACCTTCTGCATTCTATGCTCTTCTTTTTAGCTATAAGCTACAAGCCTTAAGCTATAAGCAAAAAATAAAAAAACCGAAAGTTCTTTCTTGTAACTTATAGCTTACAGCTTAAAGCTTATAGCTTACATTACCACTTTATCACTACAGCGCCGTAAGTAAGGCCTCCGCCAAAGGCCACCAGCACAACATCGTCACCTTTCTTAATCTTATTTTCCTGACCCGCCTCCACCAGCGCAACTGCTGTAGAGGCAGCTGACATATTGCCGTATTTCTCTATATTCATAAAAATCTTTTCTTCGGGGAGGCCTAGTCTTTTTGCAACCGCCATCAATATCCTGATATTGGCCTGATGAGGTATTAAAAGGTCTATATCATCACATCCAAGCCCTGCCTTTTTAATAGCGCTGTTGGCTGCCTCTACCATTACCCTTACAGCAATCTTGAATACCTCATTGCCCTCCATCTTGAGAAAATGTAACCTATCTTTACCGGTCTCTTCTGTGGCAGGCAATCTCGAACCGCCTGCAGGGACATTCAGAAGATGCCCCCTTGAACCATCAGCACCCATAAAGCTGGAGATTATCCTTCTGTCCTTGCCTCTCCCTATAACACATGCGCCTGCGCCATCTCCAAATAAAACACATGTTGAACGATCCTGCCAGTCAACAATACTGGTCAATTTCTCTGTACCCACAACCAAAACTTTACCGTAGAGCCCTGTATTTACAAACTGCTGGGCCATAGTAATAGCAAATACAAAGCCGGAACATGCAGAGATCGGAAGAGCACACGTCTGAACTCCAGTCACACTGATATATCTCGTATGCCGTCTTCTGCTTGAAAAAAAAAATAAAAAAAAAATAAAAAAAATATTAAAATGAAAAATCAAAATTAATAAGTATATTCCAAAGTCTTCTATCATCGTC
>CAJVXD010000127.1 GCA_913009675.1 uncultured bacterium
TTTGTATTATCTATTGTTTTTTTTTTTTTAATGATACGGCGACCACCGAGATCTACACTCTTTCCCTACACGACGCTCTTCCGATCTCTTAACGGTGGCTATCTCCTGCTCTTCTGAGGGAAATATTCTAACAGAGACCTTGACCATTGGATTCTTAGCATCTGAATATCTGGCAATAATAGATACTGCTAAATGCAATTCCTGCTCATTTGGCCTGCCTCTTAGCAGGCCAATAGGGCTAGGCGTATCTACAACGTCAAGAATGAGATCACCCGACAGGGCAAAAGAAAGCAAGGCATTGTTTTCCCTTTCGTTGCGGCCCACAAATAATTTGGCAGCTCTTGAGAGCCTGAACTGTCTCCCGATCTTTAAAAGATGTATGTCGCTGATGCCATAATCCGGTATATATTCAAACAAATCCCTGACCTTTTTGGAAAAGCCCTTTTCGGTCAAAAGGCAGCCCCCTGCAGGACAAGGATAGTCATTGATCCCCAACTCCTTGGCGAGATTCAACTGTCTCTCTCTCCTTCTGCCCTGTATATCTAACAACCTCTCTCTATCGATAATCCCGGATTCTTCTGGTCTTGTGGGTTCAAACAGTTTCGCGGATAGGGGCCTTACTATCAAACCCGCTAAGCCTGATTCCCTCTCGATAATCTCTATTGCATTCCTTCTCTGTGACATAGGCCGTTCTCCCAGCACCTCTCCTGTTATAATAAAGGAAGCGCCTATCTCTTCCATGAAGGATCTGGCTTTGCTGAATGTAAATATCCTGCAGTCCAGGCATGGATTCATACCCCTTCCGCAGCCATGTCTTGGATGTTCAACTATCCCCATGTATTCCTTTGTTATATCCATCACCTTCAAAGGGACGCCCAATTCCTTTGCCGCCTTTGTTGCCTGGTGCATACAGCCCTTGGCGGTGCAGGTGCAAAATACTGTCAAAAAATTCAATGCATGTACCTCTATACCCTGCTCGAGCATGAGCTTTATTGCAAGCATACTGTCAAGTCCGCCGGAAAATAACGCAACTGCTTTATGATTCATATTTAGTTAGGGAATTAGGGGATTAGATAATTAGGAACTGGACATTGGGAGATTAAAGTATTAGGAATATGGAATTTCTGTCTCTAAATCCCTAATGTCCAAATCGCCAATCCCGAATTGCCCAATTACCTAATTTCCTTTCTTCAGTTTATTCAGATATTCTTTTATCTTCTTCTCATACCCGGAATCTGTAGGTTCATAATATTTCTTTTGCTCAGGAATATACTCCTGCTCTACATGATGGTCTTTATACTCATGGGCGTATTTATACCCTTCGCCATGACCCAATTTTTTAGCGCCAGGATAATGAGAATCCTTCAGATGTTTAGGCACTTCCATTGTCCTGGAGTCCTTGATATCCTCCATCGCCCGGTCAATCCCAAGATATGCCGCATTACTTTTAGGTGCACAGGCAATATAACACACTGCCTGCGCAAGAGGGATCCTTGCCTCCGGCATACCCACAAATTCAGACACCTGAAATGCGGTATTCGCCACCACAATGGCTTGTGGGTCAGCATTGCCCACATCCTCTGCAGCGCATATAACAATACGCCTTGCGATAAATCTCGGATCCTCGCCTGCATAGAGCATTTTTGCAAGCCAGTATAATGCTGCGTCCGGGTCGGAACCACGCATGCTTTTAATAAAGGCGGATATGGTATCGTAATGACCATCCTCATCCCTGTCATACAAAACCGCCTTTTTCTGAATCGACTCCTCTGCTATCTCAATATTAAAATCTATGGCCCCTTCTCTGTCCGGCTTAGTAGTCAAGGCGCCTATCTCCAGGGCATTGAGTGCTCTTCTGGCATCGCCATCAGACGAGCTTGCGAGAAACGATAAAATACCTTCATCTATCTTAATCAACAGCCTCCCCAGCCCTCTTTCTTTATCCTGCAGGGCATTTTTTAATATCACAATTATTTCTTCTCTGGAAAGCCTTTTTAATTCAAAGACTATAGAACGTGAGATAAGCGGCGAAACCAGAGAAAAGAATGGATTATGCGTCGTAGCGCCTATCAGGATAGGATTGCCCTTTTCCACATCCATCATCAATACATCCTGCTGTGCCTTATTAAATCTGTGTATCTCATCTATAAAAAGTATTGTCTTTTTGCCGCTCGAAGCCTCCCTTTCCTTGGTCGTCTTGATGGCCTCTCTTAACTCCTGAACGTTTGAGATTACCGCATTTATCTCGTGAAAGTATGACTTTGTGATACTTGCTATGACATGAGCCAGTGCTGTCTTTCCGGTGCCCGGAGGCCCGTAAAGGATTAAGGATGCCACCCTGTCAGCATCTATGGCCCTACGTAACAGCTTACCCTCTCCAAGGATATGTCTCTGGCCCACGAATTCATCTAAGGCCCTGGGACGCATCCGTATAGCTAAAGGATACTGTTTATCCGTTTTCTCTTTCTGGGATTCAAAAAGGTCAGGCATGATTGTTTAACGCAGAAAACGTTCCGTGTTAGTTCAGCGATCTTCAAAAAAAATCCCCACTAATGCCGTATGAAAGGGTGTCTTATTGAACCCGTTAAACAAGGTGGGTGCCCTCTTGGATATTTTATGTTCCCCAATTCCTAACAACAGGGTCTACAGCCATATCCAAAGTTAGGCCCCAAGACATTTGTGTTGGCTCAAAAACTCCCATTTCAGCACGGACATCGCAGGGACAATTATAGTATATCACAACTAGTTCTGGAAATCAATGCCATCATATTGACTAGAAAAAATACTATCTTATCTGTGCACCTAGTTTCTTAACAAGCCTCTCTTGGATATCTTTATGTATCCCATTTATATCATCGTCCTTGAGTGTTTTTTCTTCAGAGCGGTATTCTATACTATAGGCGACACCTTTTTTACCCTCTTCTATCTGCTGGCCTCTATACAGATCAAAGACATCTATTGACTTGATAAGCCCTTCCCCCCCCTCTCTTATGACGCTATCTATCTCAGAGGCGTTTACAGTATCATCTACAACTATAGAGATGTCCCGTTTTAGAGAAGGGTACCTTGGGAGGGGTTTAAATCTCTTGGAGGGATTTGCATATTTCAATAATGCTTCAAATGATATCTCGGCCAGATATACCTTCTGTTTTATATCAAACCTTTTCGCAACGGCTGTCCTTACCTCGCCAATCGTACCCACTATCTCCTTACCTAGCCTGATCTGGCTGGAGAGCCTATCTTCAAAGACAGCCGATTCCTTTCTTTCAATCATATAACCACTTATGCCCAGAGAGTCCAAGAATGACTCAATGACGCCTTTTAAATCAAAAAAATCTATCTTTCTTGGCCTATCTTTCCAGTTTCCGGGCGAGGACCCGCACATAAAGATGCAGAGATCCAGCCTCTCCTGCACCTCGTCTTTATCCCTGGAGAACAGATAGACCTTGTTCAATTCAAAAAGCTGCAGAAGGCTATTTTTCCTGTTCAGATTCCAACTTGCTGCCTCGAGCATCTCCGAGGAAAGGCTAGGCCTCATAAACTCCTGATTCGAACTCAGGGGATTTTTGAGCCGTACCACATTATCAAAAGATATCCCCAACGCCTCTATGACAACCCTTGAGGTCAATGTATAACTGACGATCTCGTTGAGGCCAAGGGAATAAAGGATCTCTTTTGCCTTCCTCTCCAGACAGCAAAGTTTCTGTCTTTCTTCTTCGTATGCCTCCTGGAACCTAAAATGCGGGGTCTTTACAGGGATCCTGGCATAACCATACAACCTCGCAAGTTCTTCTATGAGGTCTATCGCCTTGTCCAAATCCTGCCTATAAGAAGGGACCCTGACCAGGACCTTAGCCTTCCCTTGTTTAATAGGCCTTAGATTCAAGCTTTCAAAAAACTCCATTACCTTTTTAGGCAATATCTCTACGCCTAAAACCCTTGGTATCTCAGCCAGGGAAAGCGATATCTCTCTTTCCTTTATTATCCTGCCTCCGGCGTCCGTAATCTTCCCCGAAACCCTGCCACCATCAATATCCCTGATCATCTCCTGTGCCCTTGCACTGGCCGAGAGGACCATGCCGAAATCAACGCCCCTTTCAAACCTATAGCTGGACTCTGAGGCAAGGGTCAATTTCCTCTGGGCCTTCCTTATAATAAGCGGATCGAAATATGCGCTCTCAAGCAATACGTTTTTGGTCTCGGGCGATATCTCTGTTTCCCTGCCGCCCATTATGCCTGCTATGGCCAGATCGGAAGAGCGTCGTGTAGGGAAAGAGTGTAGATCTCGGTGGTCGCCGTATCATTAAAAAAAAAAATACATAAAAGATAATAAAATAAAAATTTTAATGTTATCGCCACTAGTCTTCCTCACAGTATCTCTCCTTCTCTCTTATCTAATTC
>CAJVXD010000128.1 GCA_913009675.1 uncultured bacterium
AGTTATTAAGTTAACCTCCTACCTGTGCAAAAAGAACGAACATTTTTTGCACAGGGAGCAGAATGGTATTTCATTGCAAGACATCTATAAGCTGTTTTTATCTCGTCCAAAAATGCCTTCTCACCAACACCCCAATATGCTGTAATAATCTTTATCTGGTATATCTTTTAGCTAAAAACAAACTCACCGGTTTTAGGACCTACGCTGACTTTAACAGTATCTCCCTCTTTATAATTGCTCTTCAGGATTTCAAGAGCAAGGACATCCTGAATCTCCTTCTGCATAAGTCTTCTTAGAGGACGTGCGCCAAAATCAGGATCATATCCTTCTCTTGCCAGCTTTTCCTTTGCCTTAATGCCTACCTCAAGCTTGATTCTTTTGCCTTTTAATCTTTCTTTTAACTCATTCAATTGGAGCTCAACTATCTTCTCGGTGTCCTTTTGAGAAAGCTTGCTAAATATAATAAGCTCGTCTATTCGATTGATGAATTCAGGCCTGAAATATTTTCTTATCTCCTCGTTTATAAACCTTTTAATATTTTCCTTTGTGTTTGACTCTTCCTGGAAAAATTGGCTTCCTATGTTTGAGGTCATTATTATTACTGTGTTTTTGAAATTAATCACTCTTCCCTGACCGTCCGTAAGGCGTCCGTCCTCCAGTATCTGAAGAAGTATGTTAAAGACATCATGATGTGCCTTTTCTATCTCGTCAAAAAGTATCACTGCATAAGGCCTGCGTCTTATCTTTTCTGTAAGCTGACCTCCTTCTTCATAACCTACATAACCAGGAGGAGCTCCTATAAGTCTTGAGACAGCGTGTTTTTCCATGTATTCAGACATATCTATCCTTAAAAGAGCATTTTCATCGTCAAATAAAAACCATGCCAAGGTCTTTGCAAGATATGTCTTTCCTACACCGGTAGGTCCCATAAAAACAAAGGATCCTACAGGCCTATTTACATCTCCTATGCCTGAACGTGAACGCCTTATAGCATTTGAGATTAAGGATATAGCTTCATCCTGGCCAACAACTCTTTCCTTTAATCTATCTTCCATATGGACAAGTTTTTCAATCTCTCCCTCCATAAGCTTAGAAACAGGTATGCCTGTCCATTTTGAGACTATCTGTGCAATATCCTCTTCCTCAACTTCTTCTTTGAGCATCTTGTTCTTCTTTTGTATCTCTTGTAATTTCTTAGTGTCTTCCTGCAACTTTTTTTTCAAATCAGTTATTATACCATAACGTATTTCAGCCACTTTATCCAATCTTGCCTCTTTTTGAAAACGTTCTTCATCGAGCTTTGCCTTTTCTATCTCTTCTTTTGTCTTTCGTATCTTCTCTATTGCATCCTTTTCTTTTTTCCAGTGAAGCTTCATCTGGGTAGACTTTTCCTTCACTTCCGAAAGTTCCTTCTCTAAATTCTTCAGGCGTTCTTTAGAAGATTTGTCTTTTTCTTTTTTAAGAGACTGTTTTTCAATCTCAAATTGCATGATCTTTCGCTCAACTTCGTCTATCTCTGTTGGAAGGCTATCGATTTCTATATGCAGTTTAGCCGCTGCCTCATCTATTAAATCAATAGCCTTATCAGGAAAGAACCTATCAGTAATGTATCTATCAGAAAGAACTGCTGCACTTACGAGCGCATCGTCTTTAATCTTTACACCATGAAATATCTCGTATTTTTCCTTAAGGCCCCGCAGAATAGCTATAGTATCCTGAACACTCGGTTCTCCAATAAATATTGGCTGAAATCTTCTCTCAAGGGCCTTGTCTTTCTCAATGTACTTTCTGTATTCATCCAGTGTAGTAGCTCCTATACATTTGAGTTCGCCACGCGCAAGCGCTGGCTTGAGCATATTTGAGGCATCGATTGCACCTTCTGCACCTCCTGCGCCTACTAAAGTATGTAGCTCGTCTATAAAACAAATTATCTCACCGCCTTTTGAATGTATTTCTTTTAAAACCGCTTTTAATCTATCCTCGAATTCCCCCCTGAACTTAGCCCCTGCAACGAGAGAGCCTATATCAAGGGCAATAATCTTCTTATTTTTTAAAGTTGTCGGCACATCTCCATCTGCAATTCTTTTTGCAAGGCCTTCTACTATGGCAGTCTTACCTGTGCCTGGATCGCCTATTAAAACAGGATTATTCTTCGTACGCCTTGAGAGGACTTGTATTGTCCGCCTTATCTCTTCATCCCTTCCTATTACCGGGTCAAGCTTTCCATCGTATGCAAGTTTTGTAAGATCCTTCCCATAGCGTTCAAGCGCCTGATATTTTGCCTCTGGATTCTGATCCATAACTCTATGCACCCCCCTTATGTCTTTCATTATCTTAAGTATGGAATTCTTATTAATATTATATTTTCTTAATATCTGGCCAAGGTTATCACGACCATCATACTCTGCGATAGAAAGCAAAAGATGTTCTAAGCTCACATATTCGTCCTTCAATGTCTGGGCTTCTTTAAAAGATACATCAAACACATTGTTTAACCTATTAGAAATATATTGCTTGGAAGATAAGCTTTCTACTCTGGGTTTCTCTGATAAAAGTTTTTCAATGTCATTTTTAAAAGAACCTACATTAACTCCTATTCTATCTAAAATATCTATGGCAATATTCTCACCCATTGATAATATACCTAGAATAAGGTGCTCAATGTTCACCTCCTGATGAGATAATTTTTTGGATATCTCGACCGAAGCCTGCACTGCCTCCTGAGTTTTTAAAGTCATCTTATTAAGATCTAACATAAGCTCCTTTTCTTAAAAATTTAACGCAATCTACCCGCACGGTGCAAATACAGCATTCCAAAAACATTGTTCTTATAATACGTTATTATACCCTATAATTATAAGTCTTTAAAGAACTTAGGCCTGGGTACATGGATACACGATCTATTCAAGGAGGAGCCAATGCGGAACTGCTGCTTGAAAAATGCTTATTCTCCTAATCTTAAAAACCTGTTATATTTTTTACACTGACCGATGTGCGATTTTTATTTTTATCTATCCATATTTAATCTTCATTATTACTATGTAGCTACAAAAAACAAAAGCAATAGTATTGGACATCACTACAGGTAAACTTTTCGATAGAATCCCGTATATTAACCATAGAAAAATACCTATTATGAGGATGATGAACATTGGTAAAGACAAATCTTTTGCCTGCTTGGTACGATGAATCTGAAGAACCTGTGGAAAAAATGAAATACTTGTAAGGGCTCCTGCAGTTAATCCGATAATAGTAATATAATCCATTATTATTTTTCCTCTTCTCGTATTTTAGAAAGGTAACCGCTTAGATGTATACATACCACACGATATACACCTTTTGCGGTGATTCGACGCCTTTCGAGTCTGTCTTGCACTTTTGGACGAAGCAAAAACTTGGGTGAGTGCTCTTAGACACAAACCTTTTATGCTGTGTTATCTGATGTTTTAACGGCTACATGAAAAAGTATTAGCCTAGTTTTGGACACCACCCAAAATAGAAAACAATAACACAAGGATTGCTGTTTGAATGATCCAGCCGATCATGCAAACTCCTACAGCTCGTAATGTGCTATTATAATCAAGGGCTTGTCTGACCGCGATCACCATTGCCACTAGCATCCAAATTGAGGCCACTAAAAAAACTACTCCTCCCAACCCTGGAATGATACCTAATACTCGAATCAAGCCGGGAGAACTCGAAAAGCCAATAGTGCGCAGCAATTCACCGTGATCTGCTTTGGTCTGTGATTCTGGAAGGAGTTTCGTGCCAATAAAGTAAGTGAGATATGCCCAGACATACCACCCGATAAGGGCTGCGATCGTCCCTATCAAAATCCCGCTGAACCCTCCTCTTCCAATGCTTCCTACTCCGGCTGCTATACTGGAAAGAACGACAACCCCCATGGCCTGACCCATCGCCCCCTTGTCAGCCTCAACCTCTTCATACAGCTTAACATCTAGTTTAGCAGCACGGATAATACGATCTTTAAAATTAGCCATTTCAATTTCCTTTCAAGTTTTGTTTAGATTAGTCCTCGTGCTCCGGACTCAGGAATCTTTATCTTGGAAGTTCTTGTACCGTTTTGAAACTTAGCTATCAATGTGTCTTATGGTAATCTTCAAACTGTCCCTTTTCTCTACTAGTGTGTTTTTTCTTGTTTTTTCCTGTTTGCTTCGTTTTTTGCGTTTTTTGCTTTGTTTACTTGTTTGTTGTGTTTATTCTTATCTTTCCTACCTTTATCGCCCATGGATGTTCCTCCTTTTTTCTGGGTTAGCTTTTTCCAGATTAAACGTGTTCTCTGCTCACCTATAATATTATACTTTGCTATAGAATGACAGTCAACGTCGAACAATAGTTTGTAATTAGTTTAATATAAAACCTTTACTCAAAGAATTAGC
>CAJVXD010000129.1 GCA_913009675.1 uncultured bacterium
TGTTTTGTCCCCTTGATTTAAGAAATAGAGGCTATGGTTATAATATCCTTGTTTTTATTCAACCGCCGGGTCGTTCGGACCTGCCGTAGTGTTTGCATTTGCCCTTATAACGCTTGTTTCATCTGCATAAAAATGCCTTATCCCTGTCCTCCCCGGGACCTCAGGATCTGCGTTTAATGTAAAATTCTCGGTGTTTACAAAGTTATAAGTAAATCTATATCCCTGTTTTGTACCGCCGGCTAAAACACTATCGAGATACGGAGGATTCGAAGTCGGCGGGACAAGCTCCGACAGGCTCCCCGGATAGGTATGCGGGTAAGTATTTGAATAAAAATTCTGGGCCGCCGTAACAACGGTCCTGCATGACGCCACGGCAGCTACCTCATTTGCGTTTAGCCTGACACGCAGGGCACTCGAGATAGCCAGGGTAGCAAGAACCATGACTATCGCAAGGACTATCATTATCTCAACTAATGTAAACCCTCTCGCTGTTTTCATTTATAATAAATTTATACTACTATGCATGAAAAGTCAAGGAAAAATCTGCCCTTCAGATTTTTCCTTGATCCTGAGGCCGTCAGGCCGAAGGATCTTTATAGCATAACAGCATAATTTGAGCTCAAAAGAGCTTATATAATTTCCTATGCTATCAGGGAAAACAAAAATGCCAGGCATCGTAGTTAGATGCCTGGCATAATTCGTCAAAAAGCTAAACGGCTATAGATTACTCTATCGGTGCACCAGATGCACTGTTCAGCCTTATTACACCGCTTTCATCCACAAAGAAAACACGTGTGCCTGTTGTACCGCTTACTGCCGGCTTTGCCGTACAGGTAAACTGATTTGCGTTCACAAGGGCATATGTATAATAATAACCTTGCCTTGCGTTTGAGGTCCCGGTAGCACCAGCCAAACTCGAATCAATATAAGGCGGTGTTGCGCTGCTAAGAACAGCTAAGTTTGCAGGGTATGTTGTCGGTGTCTGTGCCGAACGATAGCTTTCGCACGCTGTACTGATTGTCCTCAACGTTGCTATGGCTGCTGCCTCGTTGGCATTATGCCTTGCTCGTAGCAAATTAGGTATAGCTATTGCAGCTAATAAAGATATGATGGCGACGACTATCATTATCTCTACGAGTGTAAAACCATGTCTCTGCCTCAATCTAAGCATCAATCTCTCCTTTCTGCCCGCATAGGGCATTAAATATGATGAGATAATAGTGAAGTATATCATGTAGGATATACTTTGTCAAGGCAGGCCCATTTTTTCACATGAAAGCGTAAAGTTATTTTCTCGACCTTGTGCCGGATTAGCGCCCTAAGGGGTGCGCCAAGTCATGACATCTCCAGTTTTCTTATTCTCTCGCCATGATCGTTAAGCCTGTGGCTATTGTCAAACAGCGCTGTCTTCATACCTTTTAGCTCAAGGTCAACCCTGTTAAACCTTATATCTATCCCATCAAAGCGCCTGTCTACCTTATCAAATCTTCTATCGTGTTCTTCAAGCTTCCTTATGATATCGCCATGCTGTTCGGCTACTATCTTCACCTCTGAACGTAAACCCTCAAATAATACACCTGAATGCCTCTTGGCCTCGTCAATACCAGAACGTAATTCCGATCTAAAATCCTTCAGCTCTTTGCCTATGTCCTGTCTAAAATCCTTCAGCTCTTTGCCTACATATCCCTTTATTTCATTTCTAGAACCCGTTAGCTCCTTGGTTATATCCTGCCTAAAATCCTTCAGCTCTTTGCCGACATATCCCTTTATTTCATTTCTAGAACCCTTTAGCTCATCGCCTATATCCTGCCTAAAACCCTTTAGCTCCTTGCCGACGTTGCCTCTTATCTCATCACCTATGTCCTGCCTAAAACCCTTTAGCTCCTTGCCGAGGAATTCCTTTATTTCATTAACCATTGTATTACCCTTCTTCATCTTACCCTCCTGTGTAATTATACTACTGCCTAACTACTCAAATCAACCTATTTATTCACCTCCCCTCACTATATAAGACACAGGAGTGTGTCATTTTCTTTCAAAGTCTTTTGCATACATCCGAGACCGAACCTTGGCAGGCATCTGCCGAGGTTCGGTCTCGGATGCTAGGGGGGACAGGTTCCCGAATAAATTTTGGGCGGGTTCCGCTTTGGTGTGGTAGACGTCTCTAATTATCTCTTCAATGCCCATTTATAAAAGGAGGTGACAGTTATCTTTAGGCCATTTTCGGTTATCTCTCTCGAATCGCCTTCTCCGATTATTATCGTGGATTCCCTTAACTTGAAATATTTCATGCCTTCCATTAAGGCAGAACACTCCCTAAGAAGCGTTTCTTTATCGCCAATATCATGGCATACATTTATCAACTCTTTTATCTTTAATCCGTCCTTACATACAAAATCAACCTCTTTTTTCTCAGCGAAAAAATAAACCTCTTCATACATATTCCTTAATTGCTGGAGGACTGCGTTTTCCAGCAATTTACCCTTATCCTCCGAGAACTTAAAGGCTATGGCATTATGCATCCCGTTGTCCACCAGATACACCTTACGATGCGCCTGCATCTGGTTTTTAAGAGAGTACGAGAAACGCGGCAGGAAACTTATAAGAAATGAATTCTCCATATAATGGGAAAAGCGATCTATGGAGTCCAACGATAAGGCAAAATCCATCACCTTCTTTACCTTATTAAAACTATAACTGCGCGTAAAGTTAGCAGCATAAAACAAGGCAAGATTCTTAAGCTTGGCCATATCCTTTATCTTATACCTCTCAACAACATCCTTCGATAGGATATCATTGAAATATTGAGCCAGCAATTCCCTGCGCATTAACTCATCCTTTGTCAGGATGATCTTAGGAAAACCCCCTATCATTAAGTATTCTGATGCCATATTCCTTAAGCTATCTTCATTCTTGATCTCCCATAATTTGTCAGGGTTGAGCTCCATGCCCCTGAATTTAAGGAATTCCCTGAAGCTTAAAGGCGTAACTAATACCTCCAGATGCCTGCCCGTCAAGACACTGGCAAATTCAGGAGATAAAAGTTCGGTATTTGAACCAGTAACAAATATCTTTACTTTTTCCTTCCGGTCATACATAGACCTTGCCCAATGCTCCCATCCCTTTATCTTCTGCGCCTCATCTAAGACTATATATACCCTGCCCCTGGGATTAAAATAATCAATATACGCCTGCCATATATTATCTAACAGGCTGACATCAAGAAAATTATAAAACTTGGGGTCCTCAAAATTGACATAAAGTGTATTAGCCCTGGGTATCTTATCCTTGATGAGTCCCTTTAGGACCTGTAATGAAATCGTGCTTTTGCCGCACCGCCTTACACCTGTTATCGTAACTATCTCATCGGTACGGAGATACTTTTTTATTTTATCAAGATACCCCCTTCTGGGTATACCCGTATCTATATCTCTCTCCCAGAAATTCCATAAAAGAAGGGTTTTTATTATCTGACTTTTTTCCATATACTCTCCGCCTCATATATTATTGTCCGATACATCATACAATAATAGTATATATCATACGTTTCACTTTGTCAACCCCAAATCTCTCCGGGTGCCGTATTGTCCGAGCTATCCGGGGCCGAACCTTTTCGCGCGAAGCATACACAGCCGAGATTCGGTCTCGGATGCCCGAGCAAATGATGCTCAACCTCCTATGCCCTAAAAACCAGCCTGTCCCCTTTTTCTTAAATCCTTGAAGGCCTCGTGGATGGTTGATTTATTTACCTTGAAACGCCTGGCGAGATCTGTTTTTGCCACAGAAGAAAGGTCCTTCCCCTCGCTCTTGAAGAGGGCCTCTATCAGAAGAAGAAATTTCAGGCGCAGGGTTAAACCAGGGCCTTTCCTCTTTATAATAGAACTGGAGGATATAATAAAAGAATCCCCCTGCATATCCCTGAGCTTTACAAAGGCGTCTTTACCATATAGAAACTTTACGCTTATAAGGTTATAACGCTCCTCTAGTCTCTTCAAACTCCTGATTACCTGTCTCCTTAAGGCAGTATAATCCCATGTATCGGGTAGTTCTAAACTCAGGGCCATGTCTTCTAAATTTATGAAAAATCCCTCCTTTCCCATTAATTGGCTATGGGCTAAAAGCAAGAGATATAGATCAAAGACGCGCTTGTCCTGGACCCTAACCATACGGGAGAAGTATCTTTTATTTACCAAAAGCCTCTTGGGAATGGAGATTTCTTCGGGCAACTCCTCTAGATAAACAGGGGTATGGGATATTTTACTATTTGACTTTACAAAGTCTAACACCTTTTTAAGGCGGCTGAGCTTCTCCTGAGCGTGGTGGGGCGAATCAATAAGGGTATTGGACTCAAAATTCCTCCTGAGGGCGGAATTGGACCAGTTTGTACTAC
>CAJVXD010000130.1 GCA_913009675.1 uncultured bacterium
GTTTCGATATTATAGTAGCATCCGGGAAAAACGCTTCTATGCCGCATGGGTCTAGTTCGAACGACAAGACACAAAAAGGGGAAATGGTCGTAATAGACTTAGGGACGATGCATTGCGGTTATAATTCCGACTTGACAAGAACGATTTTCTTGGGTAGAATTGACCGCAAGTATCGACGTGTTTACACGGTTGTACTGGAGGCGCAGAAAAGGGCCATCGCCCGCATCAAACCCGGGGTCCATGCCGGATATATAGATAATATTTCCCGCCAATATATATCAGGCAAAGGTTTAGGGAAATACTTTATCCATAGCCTTGGGCATGGGATAGGGCTTGAAGGCCATGAAGCGCCGCATATATCCAAAGATAGCGATGGGATATTAAAGAGGGACATGACTATTACCATAGAGCCGGGCATCTATATACCGGGCTGGGGCGGGGTCAGGATCGAGGATACAATACGGATTACAGACGGCGGATGCGAGATATTAACAAAGAGGGCTAAAAAGATATTGTGCAATTAGATATTAAACAGATAAAGAAAGGTTTTGCCGTAGAACTGGATGGAGAGGTCTATTATGTCATAGATCGCCAGCATGTAAAACCGGGAAAGGGCGGGGCATTTGTCCGCACGAAACTAAAAAATATAAAACAAGGGGCTGTGATAGACAGGACATTCAGGCCGACCGAAAGACTCGAGGTCGCTTATATAGAAAAGAAGAATATTCAGTATCTATATTCCTCAAATGATACCTATGAATTTATGGATCATGATACCTATGATCAGATAACTATTGACCGGGAGCAGCTCGTGGGGATTATCGATTACCTCAAGGAAAATATAGAGGTGACTGCCCTGGTGTATAAAGGCAGGATCATAGCGCTTGAACCCCCTATCTTTATAGAGCTAAAGATAGTATCTACCGAGCCGGGCATCAAGGGTGATACCTCGAGGGCAGGGACAAAACCAGCTGTTACAGAGACAGGGATGACGGTCCTTGTCCCGTTATTTGTAAACGAAGGAGAGATGATACGCGTAGATACAAGGACAGGTAAATACGCAGGACGGGCGTGAGTTTCCGGGGCCTTAAGTAATCCTATATTTGGTTTACGAGAGGAGTGGGATATGAATCTAAAAGAGATCAAAGAACTTATTAACCTGATGAATGAAAACAATCTCACGGAATTAGAGATTGAACGTGAAGGCACTAAGATAAGACTCAAAAAATCTCCCTCTGGAAGTTTTGAAGCGGTGAGCGAGGGGCCTGACGGATCGCGGTTAATCCCTGCAGTCAGATTAGGGCAGGGGGCACCGGCGAAAGAAGAAAAGATACCTGCTGAAAATACGGCAGCCATTAAGGCGCCTATGGTAGGGACCTTTTATAGGGCGCCGTCTCCTGAGGCGAAACCATATGTAGAGATAGGTGATATGATAGAGGTAGGCCAGGTCGTATGCATCATTGAGGCAATGAAACTCATGAATGAAAT
Source organism: uncultured bacterium (assembly GCA_913009675.1). Classification (GTDB taxonomy): domain Bacteria; phylum Omnitrophota; class Gorgyraeia; order Gorgyraeales; family Gorgyraeaceae; genus CAJVXD01. The sequence continues at coordinate 1,489 of CAJVXD010000130.1, forward strand.
AAAGTCGGAGCTAAAGGGTAAACTAACAGAGATCCTCGTAGAGAATTCCGACTCTATTGAGTATGGGCAGCCATTATTTATGGTAGAGCTCAAATGAGGACGTGACTTACGGAACAAAGTGAACGTAAGTCACTGTCCGAATTTGACCCCGCCCTCTAAGCAGCATGCATTGCATTTATATTGTTTGGAACGAAAATAAAAAATCATTGTACGCAGGCCATACTAATGATCTTGAACAAAGGATAAAACAACATAAAAGCAGGAATAGCATAGAATTAATCTATTACGAAGCTTATAAGCGCGAGAAGGATGCAAGAGACAGAGAGCGAAAGTTAAAAACATACGGTAGTGCTTGGAGAGGCCTGAAGCAAAGACTAAAAGATTCTCTACGATAGTTTGAAGCAGCATAGAGGGCGGGGTTTAATTCGCACCTTCGCAGACGTTAACCAAAGGAGATGTAGTTATGAAAATCAAAGATTTTCATAACTACAGTGCTTATTAAATGTTTTCGAAGATATTAATTGCAAACCGCGGAGAAGTGGCCGTAAGGATAATACGTGCCTGCAAGGAGATGGGCATAAAGACGGTTGCGGTCTATTCAGAGGCAGACGCCGATTCACTGCATACCAGACTGGCAGATGAGGCTGTCTGCATAGGTCCTGCGGCGCCGTCGGAGAGTTATCTAAATATACCTGCTGTCATAAGCAGCGCTGAGATAACAGACGTAGATGCCATACACCCCGGGTATGGATTTCTTGCAGAGAATGCCCACTTTGCGGAGATATGCGAATCCTGCGATATCGAATTTATCGGGCCTACCCCCGAAAACATGAGGCTTCTGGGTGACAAAAACGCCGCCCGCCAGACCATGAAAAAGGTCGGTATACCTATCATACCGGGTAGCCCGGGGATCATAAAGACAAAAGAAGAGGCCCTGAAGATAGCTAAGAAGTTAAAATATCCCATCATGGTCAAGGCTGCGGCCGGCGGAGGGGGCAAGGGTATGAGGGTATGCCACAACGACGTCAGGCTTGTCAGCCTCTTTATGACCGCTCAGCAGGAGGCAGAAAAGGCCTTCGGGAATTCAAGCCTATATCTTGAAAAATACATCGAAAGGCCCAGGCATGTAGAGGTACAGATTTTAGTGGATAGATATGGACACATAGTCCATCTTGGTGAGAGGGATTGCACGATCCAGCGACGGCATCAAAAACTGATAGAGGAATCACCCTCGCCCGCAATAGATTCTAAATTAAGAAAAAAACTTGGAGAGATGGCTATAAAGGCGGCTAAGGTCTGTGATTATCTAAATGCCGGCACAGTAGAATTTTTACTGGATAGGTATGGGAATTTTTACTTTCTTGAGGTGAATACGCGAATCCAGGTTGAACACCCCGTAACAGAGATGGTTACGGGAATAGACCTTGTGAAGGAACAGATAAAGATTGCTGCAGGAGAAAAGCTGGCTTACAAACAGGATGATATAAAGATAAAAGGCGCCGCTATCGAGTGCAGGATAAATGCCGAAGATCCAGAAAAAGACTTTATGCCCTGCCCGGGCAAAATAGATATGTTCCTACCTGCCGGAGGACCGGGTATAAGGGTGGATTCACACGTCTATCCGGGTTATACTATACCGCGATATTATGATTCTATGATAGCCAAGCTTATCTCGTACGGCAAGGACAGGCAAGAGGCCATCAAGACAATAAAGAGGGCGCTGGAGGAATTTATAATAACCCCCATAAAGACAACTATCCCCTTTCATAGGCACGTGATGAACGATACGCTCTTCCTGAGGGGAGATTTCACCACTGACTACGTGGAAAGACTGGCCTCTGTCATAGGATGATTAATTTTACGGGATTTAAGTGACAAAAGGCGGTAAGTTCCCGAGCCGAAGGCGAGGGCTAATTTATGGTATGGAATTTCAAAAAGCAAAATTCCAACCACTGAAAATCTTAGAAAGTTATCGCCGAAGGAGATTTTCTTGTTGTAAAAACGAGTCTAACCGGAGGTGAGAGATGAGAGTTTTTAATATAGTTGCTATATTTATCTACACGCTTTTGTTCTCCATGATCGGGGCAATCCTTATAGCCCTTTCCCTGCGCACAGAGTCTTTGGATTCGATAATAACAGGCTTTACGTACCTCTCGCATATGGAAAATATAAGGATGGGGCTGGCCCTCACAGGGGCAGGGTTGATCCTGGTCAATATCTCTATCGCGCAGCTCTCTATAGGAAAGCTGAAAAGGCATAAAACTATTGCCTTTGAAAATCCATACGGACAGGTGACCCTTTCGCTCTCGGCTATAGAGGATTATATAAGAAAATTAACAAACAGCATGACAGAGATAAAGGAGATCCGCTCAAACATTACTGCCGGTAAGTCAGGGATTGAGATTGTTGCAAGGGCCGTGCTTTATTCCGACATCAATATTCCTGATGTTACTGAAAAGATTCAAAATGTAATAAGACTGCGACTGCAGGAGATGCTGGGCATCGAGGAAAAGGTCACTATCAAGATACATGTAACAAAAATAGTACAGAGGGAAAAAGGGAAGATAAAGGCGGAACCGGTGCAGGAGGGTTTCAAGGGTGAAATTGAATACGGCAAATAAGGCCGTACACGGTTCAATTCTTTTCCGCAGTTATCACTTGCGTCGTTTTGTCCCGTAAGTGATGTGCTCATTTGAGGAGGAAGGGATACTATGAAAAAGGTCGGCGTGCTCACAGGGGGAGGAGATTGCCCCGGTTTAAATCCTGTTATAAGGGCAGTGGTAAGATATGCAATTAAAGAAGATTATAAGGTAGTGGGGATACGCAATGGGTGGAAGGGCCTCGTAGAAAATAACACTATACATCTAAACCTTAAGGCCGTCTCAGGGAT
>CAJVXD010000131.1 GCA_913009675.1 uncultured bacterium
ACCGAGATCTACACTCTTTCCCTACACGACGCTCTTCCGATCTGGGTGCCTTGATATAAGAACAACGTTAAAAATGAAAAAGATATACTGTGATATAAAAAAATGCCTCGGATGCGGTTCATGTGAGATTGCCTGTGCAGTCGAGCATTCTAAATCCAGACAATTAAATGAGGCAATAGCGGAAGCAGTCCTTCCTATAAAGAGGAGAAAGGCGCAGTTTATTGTTCAGGGAGTGGCTTTTTCTACAGGATGCCATCACTGTGAGGATGCAGCATGTGTGGTGGCATGTATGTCGGGCGCGATGTATAAAGATAAAAAGACAGGCTGTACAGGGCACGATAAAGATAGATGCGTTGGCTGCTGGATGTGCATAATGAGTTGCCCTTTCGGTGCGCTCACGCGACAGAAAGAGGAAAAGGTAGTTGTAAAGTGTGATCTCTGTCCGAACAGGGACGTGCCTGCATGCGTGGAGTCATGTCCTACAGGCGCATTATTCATGGGAACATTCGAGGAATTCAAGGAGAAGTATGCGGTACGCGATAATAGGCTGTAGTGCTGCCGGGATAAATGCGATAGAGGCCATAAGGTCAAGAGATAAAAAGGCGGATATTACAGCGATCTCGGATGAGAAGAGGCCGCTTTATTCACGTTGTCTTATATCATATCTTCTCGCAGGTACTATCACCGAAGACAAGCTCTGGTACAGGCCGGATAGTTTTTTTAAGGAGAATAAAACCGAGGCTAAGCTGGGCGTAAAGGCAGAAAGAATAGATACAGATAGAAAAGAAATCTTCCTGCAGGGTAAAGAAAAAATAAAATTTGATAAGCTGCTTATTGCAACAGGCGCTTCTCCCAAGCTCGAAGATATCCCGGGGATAGATAAAAAAGGTGTATATCCCCTGCGTACTATCGGTCACACGCTGGAGATTCAGTCTATGCTGGATAGAGTAAAGAGCGTTGCTGTCCTGGGCGGGGGGTTGATAGGTCTCAGGGCGGCCTATGCGTTGAAAAATAGAGGCAAGAAGGTCTCGGTATTTGTAAGGTCCCGACAGATACTCTCGCGAATAGTGGATAAAGGCGCTGCAGACATAATGCAGAAACGGATCGAAGAAAAGGGCATAGGGATAATGACGGGGAGGTCCGCAAAAAAGATTTTGGGGAATGGTGCCGTAAACGGCATTGTCCTCGATGACGATTCGCGGGTCAATTGTGAACTTGTTATTATAGGCAAAGGTGTGAGCCCGAATATCGACATAGCGAAAGAGGCAGGGATAAAGACAGGTTGGGGGATCATCGCAGATGATTTTTTGAAAACGAGCCATGAAGATGTATTTGTCGCGGGCGATGTATCAGAGGCGTATGACGTTGCATTAGAAGAAAATTCTATAAATGCGGTCTGGCCGGCGGCCTGTGAACAGGGCAGAATTGCAGGGCTGAACATGCTCGGAAAAAATGAAACCTATGGCGGCTCTATGGCCATGAATTCAATAGAATTCTTCGGCCTCCCTGTCATCTCAGTTGGTATCACAAGGCCAAAAAAAATGGTTTACGAAGAAATTGTCAGGACGAACACAGCAAAAAATATTTACAAGAAGCTTGTCTTGAGAGACGGTATTATCGTCGGGGCTGTATTTGTAAATTCTGTTGATACGATCGGGATCGTTGGCGCCTTGATCAAGAACAGGGTTAATATAGCAGGATTAAAGGACATTATTTTAGAAGACTACTTTGATTATGGAAAGATAGTAAATCTAATAAAGGATTCAAAAGGGCGGTTTAAACAGAAAGAATTCAGAGAAACAACAATTACTGCTTAACTTCTAACGAGCGACGAAGACGGAGGGGTTATGTCGAAGATAATTGCATCAGCTGCTATACGGGGTGCGAGAGAGATTTACAGACAGGCCGAGGGATATTTAAATAAGGCCATCAGCGAAAAAGGAGAGACATGCGAGATCATGTTTCCGGAAACCGCCTTTTATATGCCTATGGCATATGCCTTGCTCGGGAAAGAAGTAAAGAACCTGACTGATGCAAAAGGTATATTGCAATACGCAAAGACACTTCTTCACGAGGACCCGTCACAAAGGATATGGCTTCCGTATTTAGGGGAGACCCTGGATTCAGGGATCGCAGCTTTATTATGCGAAGAGATAATAATGGGCCTAAGGTATATCTATGGTCAGGAGCCGCAGAAGGATTGCAATGGCTTCTTTTCAGACACTATACTGCGTACCCTCGGTATTCAGCTCGTTGATGGAAGGATGCCCGGATTTGCAGCGGTGCTGGGCGCTGCCCCGGATAATAAAACCGCAGTTTATATTGTCCGTGAACTTCAAAGGCGCAGTATAATGACGTTTGTTGGGAGCTCAGTCAACGGGAGGAGTATAATCGATCAGCTCATCGAAGAAAAAGTAGAGATGGGTTGGGATACCTATATAGTACCTTACGGCAGGGACACCTTGAGCGCTATATATCCTTTAAACTGGGCTATGAGAGGCGCACTTACTTTTGGCGGACACAAAAAAGGCGAATCGCTTAAATGCCTTAAATATTGCCAGGATAGGATATTTGCCTTTGGGCTTGTACTGGGAGAGCTGGACGATATTAAATATGCAACAGGTGCAGGCGCAATAAATATGGGCTTCCCTATTATCGCAGATACTATGATACCCGAGATACGGCCGAGCGGAATATGTACATATGAACATGTAGTACGAGAGTTGGATCACAAAAAGATCGTGCCAAAGGCCATTGAGGTAAGAGGCGTGAAGATAAAGATTACGGATATCCCTATACCTGTCTCGTATTCGCCTGCATTTGAAGGGGAAAGGGTCAGGCGTGAACAGATGTATGCCCAGTTTGGCGGGAAATATTCAGAGGCATTTGAATACGTCAAGATGGTGGATGGTAAGGGGATAGAAGATGGGGGGATCAAGGTTATAGGGCCGGAGGTAGATGACATAGAAGAAGGCGGCGCGGCCCCTCTCGGGATAGTTGTCGAAGTAGCGGGCAGAAAGATGCAGAAAGACTTTGAACCGATATTAGAAAGGCAGGTGCATAGTTTTTTAAACGAGGCGACGGGCATATTTCATATGGGCCAGAGGGATATGTGCTGGATAAGGATCTCAAAGGATGCAAGGCGAAAGGGGTTTAAACTTAGGCATTTCGGTGTGATATTGCATGCCCGGTTTCATGAGGTATTTAACGCAATAGCCGACAAGGTCCAGGTTACGATATATACCAGGCGGGAAGATGTTGAGGGGTTGATAAAAGAGGCTCAGAGGTCATACAAGGAGAGGGACCTCCGCATAGCAGGGATGACCGACGAAAGCGTAGATCTATTCTGGACATGTACGCTCTGCCAGAGTTTTGCGCCTAACCATGTGTGTATAATAAAACCCGAGAGGCCCGGATTGTGCGGTGCGTATAACTGGCTGGATGCCAAGGCATCCAATGAATTAAATCCAACAGGCCCGAATCAGCCTATTAAGAAAGGGGAATGCCTTGATGCCGTAAAGGGTGAATGGGTTGGAGTGAACGAAGCGGTAAAGCAGAAATCCAATGCGACGCTGGAGAGATTCTGCGGGTATTCCATTATCGATGCACCTGAGACAAGCTGCGGATGTTTTGAGTGCATAATCGCAATACTCCCGGAGGCAAATGGTTTTATGGTGGTAAACAGGGAATATGCCGGCTCAACACCCTCCGGTATGAGGTTTTCAACCTTAGCAGGCACTATCGGCGGCGGACAGCAGACACCGGGGTTTATGGGGATAGGGAGGCTTTATATCGTGAGTAAAAAATTTATCTCGGCCGAAGGCGGGCTTAAAAGGATAGTATGGATGCCGAAGGGACTAAAGGAGGTCCTCTCAGATAAACTCAGGAAGAGAAGCGAAGAGCTGGGAGAACCGGACTTGATCAGCAAGATAGCAGACGAAACAGCAGCAATAACTAGTGAAGAATTATTGCCATACTTGGAGAAGGTCGGCCATCCTGTATTGACAATGGAAGCACTGATGTAGTGAAAATGGGATGTGTCCCCATTTTCAACATTTTCAAAAAAAGGAGGTTGTTTTAAAATGGCATTATCGGGTTTAGCTATATATAAACTGTTACCCAAGACCAACTGTAAAAAATGTGGTTCACCTACCTGTCTTGCATTTGCGATGAAGCTCGCCATGAAAAAGGCCTCGCTCGATCAATGCCCTGATATATCAGAGGAGGCAAAGAAGGCGCTCGAGGATGCCTCGCGGCCCCCTATTGCCACAATAACGATCGGCGCCGAAGATAACAGGGTAGATAGAGGAGATCGGAAGAGCGTCGTGTAGGGAAAGAGTGTAGATCTCGGTGGTCGCCGTATCATTAAAACAAAA